>JAPLML010000718.1 GCA_026387055.1 Planctomycetota bacterium
GAGCGCCTTCGCCCGGCAGGAACGTGCCGGTGCCTTCAACCGAAAAGCCGCACTCGCTGTAGGCACCGATCCCCCCTGCCCCGGCGGCGAACGCGGCGGCGCGGACGGCCTCGAGAGATTCCGCGGGCACAAACACCACGACCTTGTACTGCGGTGCCGCGGGCGCGGCCTGGAGCGGCTGGAGGTCTTCCAGGGCGATCATGTCGGCGAGGATTTCGCACAGGCCTCCGGCGGCCGAATCGAGATTCGTGTGCGCCGCAACGAGCGCCCGCCTGTCGCCTAGGAGCCGCAGGGCCAGCCGCCCTGCCCTCGTCTCGGACGTGAGCCGCTGGACGCCCTTGATGAAAAGCGGATGGTGCGCCAGAACCAGTTCCGCCCCGACCCGCTTGGCCTCCTCGCACACCGCCTCGCGGACGTCGAGGCACACGAGCACACGCCGCACCTCCCGCCCCGCGTCGCCCAGGAGGAGGCCGACATTGTCCCAATCCTCCGCCAGGCGGAAGGGGGCAAGCCTATCGATGAGAGCCAGGATGTCGGCCACAGTGCTCATGTGCAATCCCCGGTCGCACGGCAAGAGAATGACGAAGGACGGAGCCCGAATGATGAATCAAACGGCAATGACGAATGGCGAAACGCAGATGCGTTCGGATCCGCCTCGCGGCCCTGCCGTACCTTCGTCATTGCCGTCTCGTCATTCACTCGTCATTCTGGCTTCGCCATTCGTCATTGCCACGGGCAGATCTTCGCACAACTCACGGCATGTATTGCAGGAGATGCCTTCGCGCCATCGCCAAGCCCGCCTTGATCTTGTCCAGGCTCCCCTGCCACACGGGGTCCTCGCACTCGATGGCCACGGACCCCTCGTAATCGAGCTCGTGCAGGCGGTCGATCAGGCGGCGCCAGTCGATCGTGCCGAGGCCCGGCAGGCGGTAGCGCCACCAGCCGCCGCTGGGGCGCAGGATCGAGCAGTCCTGCCGCCGCAGGTCGAAGACCTCGGCGTCGCGGGCGTGGACGTGGAAGACCTTCTCGGCGTAGTCGGTCAGGGCCGAGAGCGGGTCGATGCCGAGCCACACGAGGTGCGCCGGGTCGAACGCCAGGCCCACGGCGGGGCTGCGGGCGTGGGTGAACAGCTTCTCCCACAGTTCCGGGCAGAACGCGGCGTTGCCGGGCATGTCCTCGAACTGCCATCCGACCATCGGCGAGTTCTCGATCGCCAGGCGCACGCCCGCCCCCTCAGCCTGGTCGATGACGGGTCTCATGCGGCGGGCGAACTCGGCGATGCAGTCCCCCAGTGGCATCGTGGGGTCGCGGCCCACCAGGAGCGAGATTGTCTCGATGCCGAGCGTGGCGGCCGTCTCGACCAGGAGGCGGTAGTGGCCGAGGATCGCGTCGCGCTTGGCGGGGTCGGATTCCAGCGGATTGACGTACCACGCCAGGGCGCTCGCCTTGAGGCGGTTCTTGTCGAGGGTGGTCAGGAAGGCGTCGCGGCCGGGGCCGTCGAGGCCGGCGACGTTCAGGGCCGCCTGCTGGTACCACGTCGAGGCGCCCCGGAGCGGGGGGCACTCAATCTCGACGGTTTCGAAACCGGCCTCCCCTGCCCAGCGCAGGGCTTCCGGCAGGCTGACATCCTGGAAACACGAGGTACACAGACCCAGCCGCACGGTGGCTCCCTCGGCCGAGTGTCCGTTGGGTTGTCGAGGCTACCTGCCCCTTCTGGGCGGCTCGCGCTTGGGCGGCGGCTCCCGCTTCGGCGGCGGCTCCTTCTTGGGCGGCGGCGCTTTCTTGGGCGGAGGTTCCTTCTTCGGCGGCGGCTCTTTCTTGGGCGGAGGTTCCTTCGGCGGCACCGCCTCAGCGGGCGTCGTCGGCGTCACGGTCGCGGTGGGCGGAGGCGGCGGCGGAGTTTCCTTCTTCGGTGCTGCCGCGGCGGCGGCCGCTTCCTTGGCCGCCAGCTCTTCGGCCTCCTTCCTGGCGATCTCCTCAGGGCTGCGTTTCCTGGCGACCGCCATGACCTGCCCGCTCGGGGTCGCCAGGCTGATGACGCCCGCCTCGGCCTCGTTCGGCGCCACGAGAACGCCGGGCGCCAGCGGCACCGAGAACCGCACCTTGCCGTTCTGACGATCCACGGCCAGCAGGTCGCCCGCGCGGCCGAGGGCGTACAGGGTGTCGCTCTCGGCCGTGACGACGCCGATGCCGTCCGCGAGGCTCCACTGGGCCTTGCCGTTGGTCGCATCCAGGGCGGTGAGGCCCGCCTCGCGCGTCGGCACAAACACCTGCTTGCCGATGGCGTACGGCGCCCGGCGGAGCGGTTCGCCGGCGTTATAGCGCCACACGATGCGCCCGCTGGGTCCCGCAAACGCGTAGAGGCTGTAGTCGAGGCTGGCGGCCAGGATCAGCCCCGACTTGGTCCGCTTCAGGTCCGCCACGATCGCGCCTTCCGCCTGATGCTCCCACACCACGTTCCGCACGTTCTGCATCGAGGCATAGATGGCGCCGTTCTGTCCGCCGAAGTACACGAGCGTGGAATCGACCACCGGAGCGGCAGTCATCGTGTCTTCGGTCCAGCGGCCCCAGGACTCTCCGCCCCAGCCCTTGGCGGCGTCGCCGCGGACGGCCACGTCGGTCGGCGGGTCCACGTAGCCGGCGGCGTTCTGCTCCGACACCTGGTCAATCCCGCGGAACAGAACCGGCGAGGCCGTCGCCATGCCGCTCTTCCACAGGTTCCACGGCAGGGTGTCGGGGCTGACGGAGACGGCCTGGAGCCAGCCCTTGGGGTCCGGCAAAAAGACCTGGGTGCCGTTGGTCGCCGCGCCGCCGGAGGGCGAGAAGCTGAGCATCGTGTGCCCGGCGCGCTCGCCGTCCGGGCCGCGGAACGCCCACAGCGTGGTCGTTGTGGGGACGTACAGCGTGTCCTTCGCGGCGGCGGGCGGCCAGACGGTTGCGGTCGGCGGGGCCACGAGGTGCGAATACATCCGTACCCCCGTCGCCGCGTTGATAACGTAGATCCGGTTGTTCGAGCCGACGGCCACCAGGAAATCGCCGCGAAGCCACAGTTTCCGAAGCGTGGTTCCAGGGTCGAGAAGGACGCTGGTCTCCCACACGACCTCCATCTCGTGCTCCGTAAGCGCGGCGGCCTCCAGCGGCGGGGTCGGCGGCAGGGCGACCGGCGCGGTCTTGGCGTCCCCTACCCCGGACATGGCGGCGAGCGCCATCCCCGCGAAAAGTACGACGCACCATGTGTAGGTTGCCGTCCTCATGTGAATTGGCTCCGCGACCCGTTGGCCCTCAGATGAATTTCGCCAGGTCCACGCTGTTCTGACGTTCGAACCGGTTCAAGCGTTCAATCCGCTCGATGTCGTCCTGAATCCGGTGCGCGAGCTTGAACACGAACGGCTTGCCCTGCAAACGGTCATTGAGGTCGGCGAGCATGGAGTCCCACCGACCCTCATACAATTCGTCGCGAAGCCTCAGGAGCATGATCTCCTCCTCGCTGAGGCTCGTGACAAACTGCCGGGCCCGCTCCTCGGCGCCGGCGCCCAGGACGGGTTCTATCCGTTCCGACTCGGCCACCTGCCCGCCCCCTTCTCTCCGGGGCTGCTGTTGATAGGACGCTAAAGTAACACTCGCCTTCGCCGCGTCAACCTTTTTCTGGGCCTGAGCTTACAAATCGACCCCGCCGCTCAAAGTCAACTCGACGCCCGCACCGCCAAGGCCTGACCGAGCTTGCGGCAGTCCTTGACCTGGTCGCCCTGCGGCAGGCCCATCACGTCGAGACCCGCGGCGGCCGGTTTCATCCCCACCGCCTGCGAGAGCTTCTCGAGCACCGGCGAGATGCCCCCGCCGCCCCCGTGCGTCGAGAAGGCCACGTAGGGCTTCCCCTTGAAGGCCGCCCGCTGGTGGGCTAAATCGAAGAAATGCTTGATGAGCCCCGAGGGATAGGAGAAGTAGTTGGGCGCCCCGATGGCGATGCCGTCGGCCGATTCCAGGGCCGCCAGGTCCAGCGCCGCCGCGTCCATGGGCGTCACCTCGACGCCCGGCACCAGACGCGCCCCGGCCGCCACGTGCTCGGCCATCTGGCGCGTGTTGCCTCCCAGGGAACTGTACAGCACGACGATTCGCGCCATGGCGGAGCCTCCCGATCCGGTAGTGCACAAGCGGGACTATGAGGGACGCTCGGGCGCGCACAAAGCACCGCCTTGCCGCCTCTCGAGCGACACGCCAGTTTCTTCGGCCATTGGGCGGCCGGTCCGGCAGAGATTCTCCGGCAGCCGCGCCCCTACGAGAGCGACCGCCGCCGGAACAACAGGACCCCCATGCCGATGGCCGCCGCTGCATAGGCCGCCGCGTAGAGAGCGGATACCCCCACGTACGCCCACACCGCCGCCCACTCGGCGCCCCCGGGGCTCCCGGCCTCCAGGGGCGTCAACATCGCATGGCTCAGCTTCTGGTTGATATTGAAGACCTCGAGGAACGGGACGACCGTCAGGATGCCCTGGACCACGGCCGCCGCCACCCCCCCTGCCGCCCGCACGGCCCCTTCGAGGAAGCTTGTCAGGTGCCCCACCACGAAGGCCGTCAGGCTCAGGGCGACGCTTGCCGCAGGCGCCAGCCGCGTCGAAAGGGCCGTCGCCACCGCCGCCAGGACGCCCACCTGGAGAATCACCAGCACCACCCCCGGCACGACCGTCAGGGCCTGCGCGAGCTGCCTCGCCTTGAAGGCGGCCACCTCGGCCCCGACGCCGCCCTGGGCGTACGGCCGCTCCAAGACGCCGGCGTCCAGCTCGACCCGGTAATACACGGCGGCCGCAAAGACCGCCCCCAGGACAATCGCCGCCAGAACGACGGCCGCCATCGCCCCCAGGTACTTGCCCAGGACGAACTGCCATCGCCCGAGGGCCTTCGCCAGGATCGTCTGGGCCGTCTTGTCCTCGACCTCGCGCGCCACGCCCGTGGCCGCCGCCAGCAGGCCCGCCAGCAGCAGGAACACGAGGATGAAGGACAGCCCAAGGTCCTTGTACATATCCACATCATTATAGAACGTAAAAAAGGGCAGGCGCATCGTCACGAGGAGCGCCGCCAGCCCCGCCCCCGCCAGGAGGTAGTAGAACGGCTGGCGCACCGCCACGCGGAACGTATTCAGGATGATTCCAACCAGCGCCCGCATCACGCCCCCCCACCCCGCCTAGAAAGCGATGCCGAAGCCCTCGAACTCCCCCGTCGGCGCCTCCTCGACCACCTGCGCCGTGCGGATGCAGCCCCGCAGGCCCTCGTCGATCTCCTCGAGAAAGGCGAGCACCTCGGCGTCCGCGCCCTCGGCCACGAGTTCCACGCGCCCGTCGGCCAGGTTGCGCACAAAGCCGGTGACCGCCAGGCCCCGGGCCATGGACCGCGCCGTGTACCGAAAGCCGACGCCCTGGACGTCGCCCGAATAATACACGTGTCTACGCATGAGCATGACTATGCATCCAGGCGCCCCCGGCCCTCCGTCCGGCGGGAGGTGGGGCCCTGTTCCACGTGGAACAGGCCCATTATAAGCCCCCCTGCCCCGCCCACAACGGCTTTTCTGTTGCCACCGCGCCGGCGGGGCTTAAAATGACGGGACGGGAGACCGCCGTGCCTGGGATCCTTGCCATCGCCAACCAGAAAGGCGGGGTCGGCAAAACGACCACCGCCACGTGCCTTGCCCATGGCCTGGCCCTGACCGGAAGGCGAGTCCTGGTCGTGGACGTCGATCCCCAGGGGAACGCTACGAGCGGCATGGGCGTCGAGATGGTGCCGAAAAGCCCTGCCTTTGCGCCGGACGGCCTCGGCGCTGCGATCATCCAGACGCCATGGTCGGGGGTCTTTGCCGTCCAGGCAGGCCGGGACCTCGAGCGGCTCGCGGTCCGGGGGCTGCCATCGATCCTCATTCTGAGGGAACACCTGAGAACGCTTCCACCCGATGGATTCCATGCCATCATCATCGATTGCCCCCCTTCCCTTGGTCCGCTTACCCAGAACGCATTGGCGGCCGCGGATCGGGTTGTGGTTCCGATCCAGTGCGAGTATTACCCTCTGGAGGGCCTTGTGCAGCTTCTTGGCGCTGTTCGCCAGGCGACGGCGACAAATCCAGGATTGGCCGTTGCCGGAATCCTGTTCACGATGTACAACGGGTCTCTGGAGCTTAGTCGGGAGGTGGAGGCCGAGGTCCGCGAGAAACTGCCCGATCCGGTCTTCGATACGGTCATTCCAAGAGATGTTGCGGTTGCCGAGGCGCCAAGCCACTGCCGATCCGTCATCGACTACGCACCCAGGTCACTAGGCGCTCGCGGATACGTAGAGCTTGCCGGTGAGGTGGTAAAGCGGGGGATAGTCAGGTGAGTCTTGATGGAGGCAGGTGATGGCTGAGCGCAAACTTGGAAGAGGACTCGATGGTCTGCTCGAGGGCATGCCGACACACGCCATGCCGGAGGTCGCGGCAGCGGACGGGCCTGTTTCATCGGTGCCAACGTCTCTGCTTGATCCGAACCCGCAGCAGCCGCGTCGAGCGATGGCCACTGAGAGCCTTGAGCGCATGAAGGAGTCCATCCGCGAGCATGGGGTCCTCCAGCCGATTGTGGTGAGGAAGCGCGGGCAGAGGTACCAGATCATCGCAGGCGAGCGGCGATTCCGTGCTGCGGAGGGGCTTGGTCTGGCGGAAGTGCCGGTGGTAGTCCGCGATGTGCAGGACGATCAGATGCTTGAGCTCGCGCTTGTCGAGAACCTTCAACGAGAGGACCTTGACCCGATCGAGAAGGCCGACAGCTTCAAGGCATACCTGGCATCGTCCGGCCGAACGCAGGAGGAGGCATCGGTCCGTCTTGGTCTTGACCGGAGCACGATGGCCAACATGATCCGCCTCTTGGACCTTCCGGTTGAGGTCCAGGCGCTTGTGAGAGCTGGCATGGTCGCGATGGGCCACGCTCGGGCGATCCTGTCGCTTGAAGACGCAAAGCGCGAGGTGGAACTGGCTGAGCGGGTGGCGAGGGAGGGGCTGTCGGTCCGCCAAGTGGAGCGGCTGGTTGCGAGCGAGGCTCCAGGCAAGCGCAAGCGCCGGATGAAATCCAAGGGGCCTTTGGTGAAGGACCTCGAGGCGAAACTGCGCGAGGCGTTCGGCACAAAGGTCTCGGTAGAGGAGGGGGCCAAACCGGGGACGGGGCGGATCATAATCGAGTTCTACAGTCAGGAGGATCTGGACAGGATTGTTGGCAGGGTCAGTTAGTACTAGAACGCCAGTCTGCGCGGCGGGTCTCCTGACCCGCCGCGTGAGTGCATTCTCGGGCCCGTGGACGCGGGTCGACGCGCGGTGGGTCAGGAGACCCACCGCGCACGGCGTCAAGTGGCGTTGTTGGATTAGGTTCAGCCCGGTGTTCCACGTGGAACGGCAACCGTAAGTGCTTTGGGCGCAAGGACTTATGACGATTGCGTTGTTGTGGTTGAATCGGGGCTGCACGGAGCGTATAGCCTATGCGCCGCAATGTAGTCGGCAACGCTCCTCGGTACAAGGCCGGCAATTGAGAGCCCTGCCAGGAGGCGGCTGCGGACGTGTGTGGCGCTTATAGGAACCAATGGCCCAGGCACCCGGCGGGCGATGATGGCGTCAACGGCCGAACCACCAAGCATGGCCCTGAGAGGGCCTAGGTCTGGCGGACAAGGGGTGGGGCGCGGCAGCACGGCAATGGTCGCCAGGCTGAGGATGTCCTTGACGTGCCACCAGGTGTGAAGCAAGGGGAGGTTGTCCTCGCCTACGAGGAGCACGAGTTCCACGCGCGGATCCAGGGCATCGCGCAGGGACCGAAGGGTGAGGGCGGTGTAGGATGGCTCGGGGCGGGCGGTCTCGATCTCGGAGACCTCGAATCGGGGCAGGGCGGTCGCCGCAAGGCCGCACATGTTGACACGGTGCTCTGCGGACGCCGGATGGTGCTGGGGGCGGTGGACGGGCGATGCCGAGGGAACGAGCAGGAGGGAGTCGAGACGGAGGAAATCGCAGGCATACTGGGCGGGAACCAGGTGGCCCAGGTGGATGGGGTCAAACGTGCCGCCAAGGATGCCGATCCGCTTCATGAGGGCAGTATGGGGCAGGCCGGGGCGGATGTCAAGTTTCGTCGGGGGAAAGGCCATGAGGATACCTGTCGGAACAGTAGTGGCGTGGGCCTTTGTTGCCGGTGCGGTGGTTATCCTGGCCCTGGGCGGCTGGGCGTGGGCCGCCGGCGACGGGCAGGGGGGGTCAGGACCGGGTCAGGCACCCGGCGTCAAGGGGCCTGACATCAAGTTCGTCGAGGAAGAGGACGACGAGGGGGCGGGCAAGAGCACACCGAAGAACCCGTTTGGGACCGAGGGGAACGTGTCGGGCCGAAAGGACGCGGTCCCCGGATACGTCGAGCTTTCCACCGGCCTCAAGGTGCCGGCGAGGATCTTTACGACCCGCGGCAAGCGGCTGAAGATCTTCAACCTCAAACGCGAGGCCTACGAATACGTGCCGGTGCCGGCCCTGACGAAGATCGAGGCGGTCGTGGAGTGGGAGCGGGTCGACAAGGAATGGCGGTTCAAGGAGGCCGGCAATCCCGAGAAGGTCTACACGGGCCGGTCGTACCCCGCCCGCCAGTTGGCCTGGAGACTGACCCTCCGGAACAACCACGAGATCATGGGGCATATCCTCGGCCAGCCCCTGTATGCGGAGCACAACGGGAAGGTCGAGCGGTTCATCCTCCACAAGCGCAACAAGGGGGCGATGGGGGGCGAGTTGAAGGACCTCCTTTACATCAAGGGCGTGGAATTCGGGGCGGATGCCTATAACCAGGCGGTGGATGAACTCAAGGCCAAGGCCGAAGCGGCTCCGCCGAAGGCCGGGGCCGGTGCGGCCCCGCGGGGACCCGCGACGTAGCGGCGGCGAGGGCAGGGGACTCCTATGGCGATGATGTACGTCGATGCGTTTGCGGGCGTGAGCGGCGACATGCTCCTCGGGGCCCTCCTGGATGTCGGGCTTTCGGAGCAAGGGCTGCGGGAGAGCCTCGGGCGGCTGCCCTTGGGGGGTTACGCCCTGGACGTCCGCCGCGAGAACCGCCTGGGCCTGGCGGCGACGCGGGCGGAGGTCCGGGTGACCGAGGAGTCGCACCACCACCGGCACCTGTCGGACATCGGGGAGATCTTGGACGGGGCCGACCTGCCCGGCCGGGCGGGCGAGTGGGCGAAGGCGGTGTTCCGGCGCTTGGCGGAGGCCGAGGCCAGGGTTCACGGCTCGTCGCCCGAGGAGGTTCACTTTCACGAGGTCGGGGCGGTGGACTCGATCGTGGACATCGCCGGCGTGTGCGCGGGCCTGGCCCTCCTGGGTGTGGAGGAGGTGCAGGCGGGCCCGCTTCCCCTCGGCTCTGGCTATGTAGATATGGCGCATGGGCGTATGCCGGTGCCGGCCCCGGCGGTCGTGGAGCTGATGCGCGGCGTGCCCGTGCGGGCCTGCGACGAGCCGGGGGAGCTGACGACCCCCACGGGGGCCGCCCTCCTCGTGGCGCTGGCGGCGCGGTTCGGCCCGATGCCGGCTATGGTCGTGGAGGCGGCGGGCTACGGGGCAGGGGCCCGGCAGGGGCCGCGGATGCCCAACGTGGTCCGCGTGGTCCTCGGGCGGCGGTGCGACGAAGGGGCAGGGGAGGGCCAGGCCGACGAGGTCTGGGTCCTCGAGGCGAACCTCGACGACGCCACCGGCGAGACGCTGGGCGCCGCCGCGCGGGCGCTCTTGGAGGCGGGGGCGCTCGACGTCTGGCTGGCACCGGTCACGATGAAGAAGGGGCGGCCGGGCGTCGTCCTCGCCTGCCTGGCCGAGGACTCGCGGCGGGGGGCGATTGAGGACCTGATCTTCCGGCAGACCACGACCTTCGGCGTCCGCCGGACGCGGGTCGAGCGGGCGAAGCTCCAGCGCCAACACGTTGAGGTCGCCACGCCCTTCGGTTCGGTCCGCGTTAAGGTGGGCCGCCGCGGCGGCAAGGTGGTGACGGCCCTGCCGGAGTACGAGGACTGCCTGCGCCTGGCCGAGGAGCACCGGGTGGCGTTCCGCGAGGTGTACGACGCCGCCCGCGCGGCGTGGAAGGGCGGGGGGTAGCTTCAAGGAGCGCATCGGCGCGGCGGGGCGAGTGGAGTGGGTTGGCCGTGAGAGTGTACGGATCGTCACGCCTGCGGCCACAAGGCAAGACGAGGAAGCGTCGCCGATTTCCATGTCGGCCGAGTGGAAGAAGTGAGGATTCCCGCTTGCTTTTTCCGAGAGCGAGTACATAATGTACACAGACACGTGGGCCGCATGAGGATCATTAAGAAAGCAACCTTGGGGGCGTTCTGGGGGCGGAACCCCCAGGCCAAGACCGGCCTGGAACACTGGTACAAGACGACAAGGGCAGTGGCGTGGGCAAGCTTGCAGGACGTTCGGGCGACATTCCCCCACGCCGATCCGGTGACCGTCAAGAGCGGGCGGACGGTCGTGGTCTTCAACATCGCGGGCAATAAGTACCGCCTGATCACCGCGATTCACTACAACCGGGGCTTGATCTTCACGCTGATGGTGCTCACGCACGCCGAGTACGGCAAGGATGAATGGAAGGACGTGCTATGACCCGGACAACGACCATCGCCGGC
>JAPLML010000771.1 GCA_026387055.1 Planctomycetota bacterium
CGGAGAGGCTCCCGCCAACCGGTTCCACACCGCGAGGCCGAGGTAGTAGGAAATGGGCCGGGCGTCGGTGTTGAGCGGGGCTTCGATCCTGGCGAAACGCTGCGTGGTTCGTTCCACGTCGCGCGGGGGAAGCATGGTCTCAAACCCATCGGGATTGAAAAGCGCCGTTTGTAGTGCAGGAGTTTGTAGTGCAGGCTTTAGCCTGTCCAGGTTCGGATCAAGATAAAGCGATCTGTATCGAGCGGCAAGCTCCCGCGCGTCCACGCTCACGCGGCCCGGCGCGTCGCTCGCCAGAATACTCATGCGGTCCCCGGGCGTGAGCGCCACAAAGGGAAACATGGACCGCGCCGTGGCCACGATGGAGCCGGCGTAGGCGCTCATCTCGCGTCCGAGATAGTTCTCCGAGGACGTGACGCCCGTGGCCAGGATGCCGCCGTCCCGCAGGAGCCGCCGCGCCCCCTCGAAGAATTCCCGCGTATAGAGCCGGTTGACCGACGCCGAAATCGGGTCCGGGGCCGAAACGACAATGAGGTCGTAGGCATGTTCCTTCTCGGAGCGATTGACGTAGGCCCTGGGGTCCGTGAAGAAGAGATGCAGCCGCGGGTCATTCAGCGTCTTTTGTTCAGCCTCTCCAAGAAATGGCCGCGCGATTTCCAGGCTTTGCGGATCGAGATCCACGGCGTCCACACGCTGGACCCCACGGTAGCGGAGTATCTCCGACAGAAAGCCCGGATCGGCGCTTCCCATCACGAGAATATCTCGGACGCCTTCGGGATTCTGGACCATCACGAGGGCCGCGGCGCGCTGATTGTCAATCCGGTTGGGGAACGAGTAAGCCACTCTCCCGTTGGAGAAAACAGTGTACTGCTGGTCACGCCGGGCGAGCTCCAGGCGTTGGAAACGCGTGTCGGCGCCCCTCTCCCATTTCAGGCCCGGCCTCAGCCGCTCGAACACCGCCGCGTCCAGGGCGTCCAGTTGCGCCAGTCCCGGCGCGCTCCATCCGTAGAAGATGGCCGGCGCCACCATGACGCATCCCGCGCACAGCGCCGCACGCCACGTCCGGAACCGCGCCACGCCGGCCCAGACGGCCAGATGAGCGCCCGCCAGGCCCGTTAGAATCGTGATCGTCGCGATAGCCGGGAAACGCCCCGCCATCCCAAAGGTGTATACGAGTCCTCCCACGAAGCTTCCCAGCGCCTCTAACCCGAAGAGCACGCCGACCCATCCCATTCGGCCCTCGCGATATCGCTCCGTGGCGGCGCACGCCATGGCAAACACGAACCCGGCGGGCAGGCCGATCAGCGCCGTGGCGGCCAGCGTGCCGCCGAGCAAGACGCCTGGCGGCATCACCTCCGCTGCCGAAACCCCCAGCCAGATCCGGCCAACCCGGAGCGCGAGGATCTCGACAAGCGCGGAGACAGGCAAAGCAATCAACGCCGCGGGAAGCCAATTCTCTGGAAGGAACCGGCCGCTTGCGAAAAAACGCCCGCGCACCGGAAGAAAGAGAAGCGCACCGGCCGCGATCCAGCCCAGCCACGCGAAGTAGAACATCCCCAGCGCGAGTTCGCTGCCCTGATACAGGACCAGGAACTCGCGGATCAGGACCGCTTGCGCCACCAGGGTGAAAAACCCGCATTGGATAAGAAGAGCCGCAAGCGCCGCAGCCCCCGGACGCCGCCGCGGGCCGCATTCC
>JAPLML010000581.1 GCA_026387055.1 Planctomycetota bacterium
CGAGGTCGACAAGCACCGCATCGCGCTGACGCTGATCGCCGAGACGCCCCCGCCGAAGAAGGCGGAGCCGAAACCGCCCCCCCGCCACGCGCCGCGTGTACCGCGGCCAGCGGGTGTGCCACGGCCGGCCTCGCCCGGCCGTGCGGAAGCTGGGGAAGCGGGTGTGCCGGTCTCGCCTGGCAGTGCGGAGGGGGGGGAAGCCGGCGTGTCACGGCCGGCCGGTGTGCCACGGCCAGCCGGTGTGCCACGGCCGGCCTCGCCCGGCCGTGCGGAGGGGGGAGGGTCGCGTCCCGCCTCCGACCAGCGCCGGCCGCCGCGCCAGCCGAGTTCAGGCGACCGTCGGCCCGCTCCCGCGTCGCGCGGCGGCGCCGCCGGGGGACGCGGCGAGAGGTCGCGAGAGGCGCGACCCGGCCGCGGACCGCGCGACCGCCGCCCCAGGTCCGGCCCGCCGCGCATCATCGTCTCGAAACCCGAGGTCGAGGCCGATGACCGCCCGCCCGACGTGGCGGGCAGGCCGAAGATCCGCTGGGCCTACTACGATTCCGACCCCAGCGAAGAGCAATTCGAGGAGGTCGAAGAGGCGGTCGCGCCGGCCGACCCGCCGGAGGCCCCCGCGGCGCCCGTCGACCCCGCGCCTCCCGACGAACCTCCGCCAGCCGAGACGCCGAAGATCGAGCCGCCCTCGCCGCCCGACGCCGTGCCGCCGCAGGTATAGGGGTGTGCCACGGCCGGCTTGTACGTGCTTAGCGTGCCCAGGCAGATGTGGCACGGCCGGCTTGTCCAGCCGTGCGCCGTGCCGGCGGGTCGAAGCACGGCCGGACAAGCCGGCCGTGGCACACCGCGGTGCACGCACACCGCGGTGCACGTGGGCCGGGGCAACGCCGCGGCGGATCGGCAGACCCGCCACGCGAAGCCGTACAGGAACGGAGCATCCCTTGACACGCTTTCGTCTTATCGGCAACAACGGGTTCACCACCGAGGATTACCCGGAGCCCGAGGCCTGGGCCGGCGTGCTGGCGCGGGCGGGCCTTACCCAGTTCGAGTACTTCGCCGATCATCTCGAGCCGGTCCTCTTCCGCCGCATCGTGCGCGAGGAATCCGAGTTCCTCCGGGCCACACGCGAGGCCATGCGGGCCCACGGCCTCACCGCCTGGAGCGGCGCCACCGCCCGCGTCTCGTACCTTCTGAACCTCCTGAACCATCCCTACGCCGACATGCGGCGCGAGGCGATGGAGTGGTGCAAGGCCTTCATCGACCTCGCGCGAGCCCTCGGCGCCCGCTACGTCTCCGGCCACTACGACGTGATGAGCAAGCGCGACCTGGCGGAGCGGTTCGACGCGGCCATGCAGCGGATCGTGGAGGGCATGGTCGAGATGAGCCGCTACGCCGCCCAGGCCGGCCTGGAGGCGATCTTCCTGGAACAGATGCACCGGCCGCAGCTTCAGCCGAACACGATCGCGCGCGGCCACCAGCTTCTCGACGCGATCAACCAGCGCAGCGCGGTCCCCGTCCTCATGCACCTGGACCTCGGCCACGCCGCCCCGGTCTTCGACGACCCCACGCACGGGCCGCGCGACAAGGACCCGTACGCATGGCTCGCCGAGCCGTGGGGCGCGAACCGCCTGGTCCTCGTCCACGCCCAGCAGAGCGACCGCCTGGCGAGCCGCCACTGGCCGTTCACGCCCGAGTGCAACGCCAGGGGGTTCATCGACGTTCGTAAATGCATCGAGGCCCTGGCCTCCAGCGGCGTGGGCGAGGCGGTCATCGCCCTGGAGGTCCTTTTCCCGCGCGGCACGCGGATCGAGCAGCTTGAGCCCGACCTCGTGGAATCGGCCGCCTGCTGGCGCCGAAACCTCGAAGCCCTCGGCTACCGCCGCGCCGCCGACGGGGTGTACGAGAAGCCGTAGCGCGCCGGAGGCGGCGTTGCTGTTCGAGCCCGCCGCGGGAGCGGCGGGAGACCCGCGAATTCGATGTTTCCCGCCGCTCCCGCGGCGGGCTCGGAAGAGGCAACAAGCCATGAGTGCCGCCGAATCGAAGAATCTTGATCCGAAAGCGCCGCCTCCGCCGGCGCCGCCGCCGGACCTCCTGCGGGGCAAGGCGGCCCTCGTGACGGGGGCCGGCAGCGGCCTCGGCCGCGGCATCGCCGAAGGATTGGCCCGCGCCGGCGCTCGGGTCGCCCTCGTCGACATCGACCTGGAGGCCCTGGGCGAGACGGGGGCCGCCATCGCCAGGACCGCCGGGGCCGATGCGTGCCTGGCCGTCAAGGCCGACGTGACCGACGAGACCCAGGTGGCCGGCGCGTTTCGCCAGGCCGTCGACGCCTTCGGCGGGCTCGACCTCTGCGTGCCGGCGGCGGGGATCGCCCCGGCGTTTCCGCTCGTGGACTTCCCGGTGGGGCCGTGGCGCCAGGCCCTCGAGATCAACCTGACGGGCTATTTCCTCGCGGCCCGCGAGGCGGCGCGGGTCATGATCCGCCAGGGCCGCGGCGGCAGCATCATCCTCGTCGCCTCGAAGAGCGGCCTGGAGGCGTCGAAGGCCAACTCGGCCTACAACGCCACGAAGGCGGGCGAGATCCACCTGGCCCGCGGCTGGGCCCTGGAGCTCGGGCCCGCCGGCATCCGCGTCAACGCCGTCGCCCCCGGCAACGTCTTCAAAGGCTCCAAGATATGGAACGAAGAGTATATTAAGACCTGCGCCAGGAAGCGCGGCATCAGGCCGGAAGAGGTCATTCCGTACTACGTGGGCCTGACGGCCCTCGGCCTCGAGATCCAGCCCGAGGACGTGGCGAACGTGGTCGCGTGGCTCGCCAGCGACTTCGCCCGCACCATCACCGGCCAGGTCATCGTGTGCGACGCCGGCCAGGTGTGCGTAAGGTAGCGATGGGGCGCGATTCAGCCGCGGCCGGTGTACGTGTTTGGCGTGGGTGGCACGGTCACGCGCCGTTGCGTGACCGTGCTTGCCCCCCACGTGACCGTGCACGGCCACGCCACGGCGCGTGACCGTGCCACCCGGCTATCTGGTATGACGCCGAACACGTACCGGCCGGTACGGCCGCGATTATTGCTCGTCGCCGTGCCGGCGACGGCTAAACGAGGAACTCGAAAGGGCCTCAAGCCATGACTCGCCTGAGCGACTACCGTGACGTGACCGGTTCGTTCAAGATTCCCCAAAGCAGCCGCGCGTGGAACCTCTACGGCGCGGGCCTCGAGAACCTGAGGCTCGAGCGCCTGCCGATGCCGGCGCCGAAGGACGACGAACTCCTCGTCCGCATCGACGCCGTCGGCGTCTGCGCGAGCGACTGGAAGATGATCGCCCAGGGCGAATCGCACGCCCGCATGAAGGGCATGGACCTGAAGAACCACCCCACGGTCCCCGGCCACGAGGTCTCCCTGACTGCCGTCAAGATCGGCGGCGCGCTCCAGGGCCGCTACAAGGTCGGCCAGCGGTTCAGTGTCCAGGCCGAGATCTACCTCAAGGGCGAGAACATCGCGTACGGCTACAAGATGCGCGGCGCCGACCAGCAGTACCAGACCATCGGGCCCGACATCTACGCGGGCGGCTACCTGCTGCCGGTCGACGCGCGGCTCGGCTACGCCCAAGCCGCCCTGGCCGAGCCCTGGGCCTGCGTCTACCACGCCTACCATCATCACCGCGAGACGCACAGCGTGAAACGCGGCGGCACGGTGTGGTACGTCGGCGCCGGGCCGCTGGGCCTGATGCACATCGAGAAGGGCATCCGCGACGGGGAGGGGGTGGTGGTCGTGAGCGAGATGAAGGCCGAGCGCCTGGCGAAGGTCGAGAGCAGCCTCGCGCCGCTGGCCCGCGAGAAGGGCGTCACGCTCCGCCTCGTGGACCTCTCGCGCCAGTCCATCGACACCGTCCTCACGAAGGGCAAGGTCGACGACATTCTCGTGCTGGCTCCCGTGGCGCGGGCCGCCGAGGAGGCCATCACGTACCTTGGCAAGAACGGCTACCTCAACATGTTCGCCGGGTTCGAGAGCCGCGACAAGGCCTGGATGAAGATGAACCTGAACGACATGCACTACGGCGGATGGACGCTCATCGCCACCAGCGGATCGCCGATCGAGGCCCTGCGGCGGGCCCTTGACGATGCCGCGGCCGGCCGCATCGACCCGAACAACTCCGTCGCCTGCGTCGGCGGCATCGATGCCGTCAATGAAGCCGTCCACCACACCCACGAGGGCACCTATCCCGGCCGCATTGTCATCTACCCGCAGATCGAGATGGCGCTGACGAGTGTTGACCAGCTGACCTCCGACGGCCGGTGGACCCTGGCCGCCGAAGAGGCCCTGCTCAGCGAGCGGTTGCGGGGATGAGGCCGTGCCGCGGCGGGGTACGTGTTTAGCGTACCCCGGCAGGCGTGGCACGGCCGGCTTGTCCGGCCGTGGGGAATGTGGCCGGCGCTCTGCCACGGCCGGACAAGCCGGCCGTGCCACAA
>JAPLML010000432.1 GCA_026387055.1 Planctomycetota bacterium
CGACGTGACCGACGGCCGGGCCGTCGCCGATGCCGTACGCGACCTTGCGCCGCGAACCGTTTTTCACCTGGCCGCGTGGACCGACGTCGACGGCGCGGAGGCCCACCCTGCGGCGGCCCGCCGCGTGAACGCCGAGGCCGCGGAACTCGTGGCCCGGGCGGCCGCCGGCGTGGGGGCGCTCGCGGTCTACATCAGCACGGATTTCGTCTTCGACGGCGCCAAGCCGGGACTCTACGTCGAGGAGGACGCGGCCAACCCGCAAAGCGTCTACGGCCGCACCAAGTACGAGGGCGAGGTCCGGGTCCGCGCCGCCGCGCCGCCGTCGCACCTCGTGGTCCGCACGGCGTGGCTGTACGGCGCGGGGCGGGCGAAGAACTTCATCGACGTGATCCTCGCCGCGGCGAGGCAAGGCCGCCCCTTGCGCGTCGTGACCGACCAGGTGGGATGCCCGACGTGGGCCGAGGACCTGGCCGACGCCCTCGTGGCCCTGGCGGAGGCCGACGCGCGGGGAACGTTCCACGCCTGCGGGGCCGGCGCGGCGTCGCGGTGGGACCTGGCCGTCGAGGCGCTTCGGGCGGCGGGCCTCGACGCGCCCGTCGAGCGGATCACGTCCGCCGAGATGCCGCGCCCCGCGCCGCGCCCCGGCCGGGCGGTGCTCTCGACCGGGAAGCTCGCGCGGGCGACCGGCTTTCGCTTCCCGCCGTGGCAGGAGAGCGTGAGGGCGTACGTGGCGTCGATCGAGAAATGACATCGTTTGACGGGGAGCCGAAGTCGAAGACTCGCCGTGGCGAGGCGACCGGGGCCATTGCGGATTGCGGATTTCGGATTGCGAATTGAACGGCGAACGGCAAAGGCCATCGTCATTTAGCCGCCCAGCTTGCTGGGCGCGCTTCAATGCGAAATGCGTAATGCGAAATGCCAAATGAGCGGCAACGGCAAGGCCACCAAGGACAAGTGGCCAACGGCCAATGACAGACCTTACGTTTACAAGTATCGCGAAATGAGGTAAAACGCCAGCCCCAGCCCCAGCATGCCCAGGCTGACCGAGACGAAGAAGTGCAGGGCGCCGAGGGCGATCTTCCGGGCGTCGTCGAACTTCGTGGCCTTGTACACCACCGCCACGACGGCGCAGAGCGGGTAGTAGAGCCACAGGGGATTCGACAGGCTCACGAGGTGGGTGAAGAACCCGGCGATGGCCTCTCCCATCACACGTCCTCCTCGGTCTGGCGCGGCGGGTAGGCCAGCCGCAGGTAGGCGTCCATCATCACCAGCAGGTTCATCAGGCCCGCCACGGCGGTGTAGAGCGTCCCCATCTCGTGGAGGCGGTCGGCCCAGTCGATCGGCGAGTGAATCGCGAAGTATTGCGAGAGCTGGTACAGGGCGAGGGTCGGCGCGCCCGCGCAGACCTGGGCGAACAACCAGAGGCGCCACACGACGACGGTGCCGCCGCCGATCACCAGGCCGGCCACCTGCAGGGTCGTGATCAGCACGAAGAACAGGAGCGCCTTGCCCCATTTGCCGGCGTACGCGTGGCCTCCGCCGGGCACGACCCACCCCAGGACGAGGGCGATGACCGGGCTGGGTCCCGGCAGGAACAGGGGCGCGCGGGTCATGGCAGCCTCCCGGGTTCAGCCATGAATTGCGATTCGTCGATGGTTCGGCTCGACCCGCCGCCGACTTTCCAGTCGATGAACCGCGCCTTGTCTTTGCTCGGCGGTCGCCGCGGCGACTCCGGCCGCTTCACGTCTTCCACCTGGGGGATTCCCACGGTCGCCGGCTTCGCGGCGGGCTCGGATGAAGAAACCGCGGCGTCTCCGGAGGCCACCGGCGGCACGGCGGCGGTCGCCGCGGCGACCACGGGCCGTTCCTTCGCCTTCACGGCCTCCTGGACCGGCGGTTTCCCGGCCCCGTTCTCGGGTCTGCGGCCGAGGACCAGCGGGGCGATGCGGGCCCGGACGAACGTCGGGTTGGTCGCGCCGACGCCGCGGTCCACCGTGCCCGCCACCGAGACGCCGAGGCTCAAGACCGTGTCGGCCACGCTGGTGAACGCGTACAGGCGGTCGGTGACCCGATCGAGCGCCCGCGTCAGGTCGTACTGGGCGAGGAGGCTCGAGGAGATGAGGACGCCCCCCGTGATCTTGTCGTTGCCGGTCAGGGCCTCGATCGCCCAGACCGCCAGCCCGGTGCCGGCCGATACGCCGACCAGGTGGACGGGCCGGCCGCTGTACTCGTGGAGATAGGTCTCGATGCGGCGGGCGAGCAGGGCGGCCTTGTGGTGGTTCGCCTCGACGGAGGCCTGGTCCGAGAGGACTTCGCCGGCGGACCACTCGTAGACCTCCAGGGCCCGGTCCACGCCGCCGGCGGCCAGGCCGTCCCGGAGGCGGTCGCACTCGCCCATCATGCCCCCCGCGCCGCTCAAGACAACGACCAGCCCGCGTTCGTACCGGTCGGGACTCGTGTAGTTGACCTGCGTGCAGCCGGTCGCGCCGGCGGCGACGGCCGTCATCAGGAGAAGCCCCGCGATGTTTCGCATCCTGTCGCCTCCTGGTAACAATTGCAGATTGCAGATTGCAGATTGCAGATTGGAGATTCAAAAAGGATGCCGTTTTTGTTGTTCTCTTCCTTTAATCTGCAATCTTTAATCTGCAATCTACAATCATTCCACCAGCGGCTGGCCGGGGTCGCTCTTGCCCGCGAGGATGGGGGCCAGGAAGTCCCGCGCGAAGCGCGTCGTGGTCCATCCCATGTGGCCGCCCAGATGCCCCATCTTGACGAAGTCCAGCGACCAGGGCACCTGCCGCACCTTGGCATACTCGCCCGCGTCGACCTCCGGCGTGAGCTTGAACCCCACGAGGCCCGCGCTGACGGAATGCTGGCCGTCCATGGTGCCGAAGACCGCCGTGCCGGCCCCCAGGAGGCCGACGTCGGCATTCGAGTACATGACGTACAGGCGGCTGCGGACCGCCCGCAGCGCTTTCGTCAGGTCGTAGTCCGGCGACAGGGCCGGGGCCAGGAGGATCGCCCGCTCGACAATAGCCCCACGCACCGCGTGGGGATCCCCCGGCGGTGCCGGGGGCTGCATGGCCTCCAAGGCCCACACCACGACGGCCGCGCCGCCGGAGTGGCCTATGAGGGTCACCGGCCGGTGCGGCATGGCCGAGGCGTACGTGGCCACGCGGGTGGCCAGGTCGTTGGCGGCCGCCTGGTTCCGCTCTCGCGCCATCAGGTCGCCGACCCAGAGGCCGCTCGGCCCCCTCGACCAGTCATAAATGATGATGGCCGACTTGACGCCGGCCTCGTCTAGCCCGCTTCGAAGCCACCGCGGACCCCAGTTGTAACCGCCGACGCCGTCGAGGCTTACCACCAGGCCCGCCTCGAGGCGCTGCTCCGTTGCGTAATCGCGATTCCGCGTCCGGCAGCCGACGCCAGTCACGAGAAGCGTGAGGCCCGCCACGGCGGCTGCTGCGACACGAAGACCTCCCAACGACAACGCCAGACTCCTTTATTTCGGCGCCCGCCACACAAGGACTACACAGTATATCGTTTTGGGCCTCCGCGAGGCAACGCATTTCCACTCACCGCCCCCGGGCCGGGCGCACCTCATGTTTGTGGCGAGGGTGGCATGCCCACGCCGCTGTTGCGTGGGCATGTTCCCGGCATGGGTCACAGCATGCCCAGCGAACGACGCGCTGGGGATGCCACCCTCGACGAACAGGGCTTGCCACAAGATCTCGGCACACCCCCCGGGCCGGGTGTGGAAGGCTTTATTGCTTTGTCACGCCTCCCCGCCCTTGCGCCGCGCCGACCAGATTTGCGCCACCGCCAGCATGGCGACGTAGAGGGCCAGGCCCCAGTACAGGATCTGGACCAGGAGGCCGGTGTACTTGTCCTCGACCACCGCCAGCGGGTAGTAGATCACGAAGGCGGCCACCAGCAGGACCGACTGGAACGTGGCGAAGCCGGAGCCCCAGCCCAGCCGCAGGTACAGGATGACGAGCAGAAGCGTCGCTGCCGCCGCGATGCTGAAGCACGCGTCGAACGACGACAGGTGGTACGACAGGTACGCCACGAAGGTGTAGAACAGGTAGTACGCCACCGACAGGAGGCCGAGGCTGAACAGGTCGGTCTCGCGCCCCAGCAGCATCCACGTGACCACGAGCACCGCGGCCAGAAGCATCAGGCCCAGCGGCGCCTCGTGCAGCAGCCGCGTCACGTAGTACCCCGGCTGCTTGATGCCCGGCAGGATGACGCCCATGCCGAGGCTCGTGGCCGAGGAGGCCATGTCCCACTCCAGGGTCATCGGCTCTCCGGCGGCGGGAGAATCCTTGATCACCGGCGGCGTCATCGAGCCGATCGGGAGGCCCATGTGCTTCTTCCAGAGGAACTGCTGTTCGCCCTGGGCGGGTTCATCGCCGCGCTTCGTGTGGGGGAAGATCCGCAGCGTGACCTTGTAGTCCTCGCGGTGAGCCATGCTGGCGGGCGTGTACCGGAGGTACTCCATGCCGCGCGAGGCGTACTGGACCTGCACGTTCACGGTCTGGCCTGCCTGCATGGGCATCTTCCAGGTCTGGGCGTTGTCCCTGAGAACGAGGTTCTCGACCCAGTTCTTGCCGTCCACCAGGATGGCGAACTGGCTGTAGGTGCCCTGGTCGGCGGGCATGGGGAAGCGGAACTCGGCCTCGGTGGCCTTGTCGCTGCGATTCTTGACCGTGTAATCGAGTTTCCAGGTGTCCTCGTAGCACGTGTAATAGGCCGAGCCCTTGGGGCGGTAGTTCATCTTGATGTCGACGTCCACGCGGCCGCGCACCACGGAGTTCTGCGGTACGGCCTTGCGGACCTTGCGCTTGATCTTGATGGGGCTCTCGCCGCCGGCCTTGCTCTCGTCCTTGCCCTCGTCGGCGGTCACGGACGCGTCGGGGGGCCTCACGGGGCCGGGTGATCCCCTGGCGGCGCCAAGCTCCTCCTCGGCCACCTGGCGGCCGTCCTTGAAGAGGAGGATGCTCTGCTCCTCGGTGACGTAGTGGGCGACCGAGAGCTCTCGCTGCTCGTGGGGCGAGCCCCAGTTGGTCTTGATGGCGTCGTAGTTCTCCTGCGTCACCTGGCCGTGCTGCTCGTCGAAGAGGCCCGACTGGACGAGCATCGCGCCGCCGAGCGTCCCTACGATGGTGCCGCCGACGAGAACGTTCAGCAGGCCGTGCACCGCCCCGAGGACGATGCCGCGCCACCCGCCCTTCTCCCAGGCGGCCTTGACGGCCTTCCGCCACGGCGGCAGGAGGAGCAGGATCACCGACAGGGCCAGCAGGACCATCCCTGCCATGAAGACGTAGTGCGCTTTACCGCCGAAGTACACCGACAGCAGACTCAAGATGTGACGATACACCGACGACCTCCTTCTGGGTCAGGCGATGGGCCCCGGCTGGGCCGGCGCAGCGGAGCGCGGGATGCGTGGCGCGATGAGGCGCAGGATATCGGCAGGCGTCGAACGCGCGTCTTCGTACCGCGCGCCCAAACGGTTGTCAATACGAATTCCGGTTTTTTCGCGCGCCACGTAGGCTCGCGCGATTTGGCCGCCCATCTTGATGGGCGCGTTTTTTCACATTGGGCGAGCGCGGCGCCCCGAAGAGCACGCGCCCAGGTCGCCGCGGCGAGTCTTCGACACGCTGAGCGGCTAAATGCCGGGGCGTTGCCCCGGCCTACATCTACGCGGCGGGCAAGACTGCCCGCCGCGCAAGCCTGGGGCCTACTTCACCGGGTCCAGGATAGCCGGGGTGAGTTCCTTCTCGAAGTGCCGCTCGACGCGGGTCTCGTGCACCAGGCCGCGGTGCCAGCCGGCGGTGTGCTCGAACCCGCCCGTCAGGCTGGCGGCGGCTTCCGTGGCGTGGTAGCCCACCATCCACCCGAAGGCTCTCGGTTCCGGCGGCGTCGGGTCGGAAACCTGGGCCAGGTGCCGCAGCAGGAGGTCCATCTCGCTCTCGCCGGTCCGGCGGGTGGGGGCAGAGAGGCGCTGGGCGGCGGCCACCCAGCAGTAGACCTGGTCCCACGCGCCCAGGAACTGGATCGGCAGCTTCCTGCCCCGCGGGTCGAGGGGGAAGGCGGCGTACTGCGTCATCGAATGGCGCAGGTGCTGGTCGAGGGCGGCGACGAACTGGGCCCACGGCCTCTCGGGGATCGAGAAGGCGTCGAGGTTGGCGGTGCCAACCTTGCCTAGCCCAAGCGTCTCGGCCACGCACCGGTGCCGGAGTAAGAGAAACATCGGCTTCGCCTCCATCGCCGATTCCAGGGTGGTGGCGGTGCCCTTGGCGGCGCTGGCGAAGGCGAGGCCCCGCGTGATCTCGTTGGCGAGCGACACGAGCGCGGTCGTGTAGGAGTTGCCGGTGAGCCTCATGGCCATGGCCTGGTGCTCCGGCGCGGGAAGCTGCAAGTCCGCCAGGTCCTGGAACGGCTTGAAGAACAGGTCCAGCTTGGCCCGCTCGTCCTTCCCGAGGGGGCCGATGCTGAGTTCGAGGGCCCCCATCTGCCGGACGAGGTCGTCGTACATCGCCCGGGCCCGCGCGGGGGAGTACGCCGCCACCGCCTTGACGCAAGAGTCGGAGCGGACGAGGCGCTCCAGGTCGCGGCCGAAAGTGGCCGTGGCCGCGTACGGCTGGGCGAGGGCGTCGGCGTCCGCCAGGGGCATCTTGCCCGCCGTCTCGGCGCTCTGGAGGAACGTGTCGGAGAACCGCTTGTAAAGGGGCGTGAGCTGGCCCGTCATGTCCTTGGGCGGCCAGGCGGGCAGCTTGCCGACGATGTCGATGATCGCCCGGACGTCGTAGGAGACCCGGTCGCCGGCGCCTGAGTCCTTGAAGGCCCGGTAGGAGAGGGTGGCGGCCCCCAGGAGGCCCTGCGACGCCTCGGCGCTCAAGGGGCCGGCGTCGAGGGCCCGGCGGTCGCGGTCGCCCTCGGCGTGCCGCCGCAGCATCGAGTAGCCCATCCGGCGCGTTGATTTCTTTTCAAGATATTCAAATGCTTCTTCGAGCGACTTCTGGCGGGCCGCCGCGTATCCCGGGTTGGCGGACTTGCTGCGGGCCAGGCCCTGGACGTACTCGGCCGCCGGGAACAGGGCGTCGAGCATCTCCAGGGCGCCCGCCCGGGCCCGCGGCACCTGGAGGCCTTGCTCCGCCACCGCCACGTACCGCTCGAGGGCCGTGCGGACCGCGAGCCAGCCGCTCGCCTCGCCGAGGTTCTTGGCGGCGGCGCGGATCATCTCCAGGCGGGCCTTGTCGTCGTCCGAGAGGCCGGGCGGCGGCGCAGGCGTCTCGCCCGCGGGGGCGGCCGCCGTTGTCCCGGTGGCGGAAGCGTCGGGCTTCTTCGGCTTCTCCGCCAGCTCGCGGAGCGTGACGTCGGCCTCGTACACCGCCTGCAAGGCGTCGGTGAAGAGGCCGAGGGCCGCCACGATCTTCTCTCTGCCGCCCTCCGCCCGCGAGTCGGTGTTGGCGAACTGGCCGACCGCCTTCTCCATGGCCGCGATGCCGCTCTTGGCCTCGGTGAGGGCCGCCGTGAAGGCGTCGCGGTCCGGCGCCGTTGGCGCGAGCGTCGCCTCCCGCGCGAGCGCGGCGGCGATCCCGTCAAGGACGCCGTCGAGTACGGCCATGTTGTTCGCAAGGTACTGGCCGTACACGTCGAACTGGTACTTGAGGGGCGGACCCCAGGTCCAGCCGCGCGTGATGCACTCGAGCGCCATCTGCCGCGCGTAGAGGCGGGCGTCCATGGCCAGGGCGCCGGTGGTCGCGAGCTTCGCCCGGCCCGTAAGTCGCTTGATGTCGGCCTCAAGCTGGTCGATGGCCACATCGTGCCACATGGCCTGGGGATGGACGCGGGCGCCGGTGGCGTCGTACGGGCCGAGGTCCTGCTTCGCTTTCTCGATATCGTCGGGCAGGCGGCGGCGGAGGTCCGGGTCCTTCTCGCTTCCCGACCGGAGTTTGATCTCAAGATCACGCAGGCGCTTGGTGAGCAGTTCCTGGCGCGTCGGCTCGGCGGGGGGCTTGGCGGGAGGCTGCTTGGCGGCGGGCGGCTTCGCCGGCGGGGCGGCGGCGGGCGCGGCGCCGGCCAGGGCGCCGAGGAGAATCAGCACGCCCCCCGCTACGACCACGTGCCTCATGGTCGGATCTCCTGTGCGCAGACATACCTCGCCGGACGTAAAATCCTCACCCGATTGAACCCGCGCCAGGCACCGGCGGGTAGCGTGAAAACGCGGGGGCCGCCACTCACGAGCCCGGTCGCCGCGGCGACCGGGAGACCCCGAAATCGCGCATCTCCCGCCGCTCCCGCGGCGGGCCCCAATAACGGGGCATTGCCCCCGCACCTTGATTGGCCGTGCCAGCGGCGCTCTACTCGCGCCTTGGGTTGAGAGGTCTTGCGTATGCGCATCAACGTCAATGGCGAGGGCCGCGAGGTGCCCCCGGGCACGACCGTCGCGGCCCTCCTGGAATTGCTCGCGGCGCCGCGGCAGGCGACCGCCGTCGAGGTGAACCGCCGGCTCGTGCCGCGCGCCGAGCACGCCGCCCACGCGCTGGCCGAGGGCGACGCCGTCGAGATCGTCACCCTGGTCGGCGGGGGATGACGCCGTTTCTGGAAAGATACGATGATTTCTCTCGCGGT
>JAPLML010000075.1 GCA_026387055.1 Planctomycetota bacterium
TGGGTACGCTGGACACCGGCTGCCCGGACCTTGTCCTGTCGGTCGTCGGCGATGCCGGCTTCCATCGGCTGCACGGATCCGGGGGGAAGTGGCGCCTTGCCGCAGGGCCGTACCGTACGGTCAAGTTCGCGCTCATCCGGACCGATGCCGACGGCATCCAATGGACCCTGCCGTACTACTGGGGTCACTTCGGCGGTCTCGCCAGCTTCGAGATTCGCCCTGGCGAGGTCACGGTGCTCAGGACCGGCCCGCCGCTGGCGAGCAGGTTGACCGTAGGCAAGCTCAACAAGGGGAGCATCTACATGACCTTCCAGCCGGTGGGACAGGCGGGGGAAGGATACACGGTGCAGGCGGACAAAGAGGCGCGCAGCCAAGAGGCGCCGGGCGTGCGCATCCTCGATGAGCAGGGCAAGGTGCTGACCGTGGACAAGTTTGCCTACGAGTGAGGCGTACCGTCTTGGTACTCGTGGCGAGTACCTGAAGGGTTCAAAGGCAAGTTCCGCGTCGAGGTGGTGCCGAACCTGGGGCCGTTCGAGTTCCGCAATACCGGCGAGTGGCACACCGTCGAGTAGCAGCGCCGCTCCGCCGGCGGCCGACCAACGCGCCAAGCGCGCCGAAGGCCGCCAAGGCCAGCGTCGCCGGTTCGGGCACGGCCGTCGGGTCGCCGCCGAGCGGCTCGCCCCGGAGCCACCCGGCCCCATAGGTCAGGTTCAGGATCGTCACGTCGTTGTCGTCGACGCGGCCGTCGTAGCCGAAGATGTCGCCCTCATTCCAGTAGTGGCCGGTCGTGATGCCGCCATCGTAGAAGAGGTTGAAGAACGTGACGTCGTTGTCGTCGACGCAGCCGTCGAGGTTGACGTCGCCGTTGTAGGTGAACTTCACAAGAACGCTGTTCGGGTCCACGGTCTCGCCCGAGAACACGTCGTATGGAGCAAAGAGCATGTCGTTCTGGGCATAGCCCACGCCGAAGGTGACGGGGTCGGCGGCCGCCGCACTCGAGACGATGCCGCGGCCCGTCCATGACATGCCGGCGAACCCCGCGGCGATCCACTGCTTGACGTTCTCGAGCGCCTCCGAGGCAGCGCCCGGCGCGCCGCCGTCGTAGTCCACAATGAGGTCGTTATCCACCAGGTCCAGTTTTCCGGCCGCCGGGTCGATCGTCAGGCCCTTCGTGACGAGGACCTTGGCGCCGCCGCCGGCGAGCGTGGCCGTCCCGCCCGCGACGTTCAGGGCCGCCAGGTGTTGGGTCGCGCCGAAGTTCACCGCCGCGCTGCCGCTGAGGGCGACGGCCAGGTTGGCCCCGCCGGCGTCCGTGTTCAGGTCCACGCGTCCCTCGGCGGCGGCCAGCGTCGTCCCGGGACGATGGTTCTGCGGACCGTTGATCGTGAGCACGCCGGCGCCGGCCTTGGTGAGCGTCGCGCCGTCGACCGTCTCGCCGAAGGGCCCCGAAACGGTGAACGTGCGGCCGGAGGCCACGTCAAGGGTCCCCCCCTCAAGGTTGAGGGTGCCGGCGTACTGGGCTGTGAGGTTGACCTCCAGCCTGCCGCCGGCGCCCAGGAGGATGGTGCCGACGGCAAGGGCCCCGCCGTTCCACCTGAAGGTTCCCCCCGCGCCGCCGGACCCGATGGCGACCTCCTGGGCGGTCAGGCGCCCCCCGCTGTCGAGGCGAAGCCGGCCGGCGCCGCGGATGACCACGCTGCGGGCCGAGGCGTCCTTCGCGATGAAAACGTCGTAGCTCGACGTCGCGGCGGCATCCAGGTACGCGTCGGTCCCGGACTCCGGCGGAAGCCCCTCCAGCCAGGCCGCCCCGAAGTGCCAGGAGCGGGTCTTGTCGCCCCGGGCGTGAACGGCCGCCGGCGTCACGAACGACCACCCCAGGTCCTTCAGCACGCCCACCTCGAAGTCATAGAGGCCCGGGTTCGCCTCGCCCGGGGCGATGGCGTACTCCATCAGCGCATCGCGCTTGCCAGGCTCAAGAATATGCACAAGACTCGATCCCGGCCAGAACTCGCCGTCCACCGGGCCGCACACGCCGACGGCCTTGCCGCCGTTCGCCGCCATGGCCTGGGGCCCGACGAAGGTCGGGCTGTCGGCGTTTTCATCGAACGATTCCGCGGCCGGATACGCCGCCGGGGCGTTGCCGCCGGCGTCCCGCAGGAACGTGTCCCAGCGCGTGAGGTGATAAGCGCCGAACATTCCCTCCCGGATGCCCCACCGCCCGGATGTCTGGTAGCCGTAGCTGTCGTAGACGCCCATCTGGTGGCCGATCTCGTGAAGCGCCACGGTCACCAGGTCGAACTTGTCGCTCGGCGGCTTGCCGTCGAGGCCCGTGTACCAGGGCTCGATGGAGGTGAACCGGATCACGCCGTCGTTGCTCTTGAGGTCGCTGCCGGTCTGGATCATGTACTGGGCGGGCGTCAGGGCCAGCCCGCCCGTGTGGCCGAACCACGAGCAGGAGGAGTCCGCCAATCCGGTGTCGGCCGTGTAACTGATGCGGATCTCCACGTTGTTGGCCTTGCCGGAGCCGACGTTGGCGATCCAACTGTGCCAGAGGGCGGCGGCATGGTCAATCGCGGGCCGCAGGTTCTGAGGCACCGGGGAGTCGTAACTGAGGACAAAATCGAGCCCGTGGGCCGGGGAAGGCCGCCCCAGGAGTCCGGCCGCCATCACCAGACCCATCGCCAGGCGCAGCGCCCGCACTCTTGAGTTCATCGGTCCCCTCAGGCCGGCGGTCTCGGACAGTTGACTATACATCAGGACAGGGGAGAGTCAAATCGCATTCCGGTTCGTGGGGCAATGCCCCAGCCAAGGGGGGTGGCATGGCCACCCACCCCCCGTCGCTCACGGGCCGGCGAAGCCCTGCCGGGCGCAGGCGGCGAGGTGCTGCGGCGTGGCCGACAGGCCGCCCCAACTCGCGGGGTTGTGGTTGGCCTCGAACACCTGGCGGAGCTTCTCGTCGTAGGGGGCGAGGGCCGCCCACAGGACGCCGGGCGACTTGGCCCACCGCGGGTCGGGCTTGCCGCCGTCGATCCGCTGGAAGCTCGCCCCGGTTACCTGCTGGTTCCACATATAATCACGGTTCGTGGCGATGAGCCGGTCGATGTCGGCCTTCGCGAACACGAGGCCGTGCTCGTAGGCCGTCACGATGCCCTCGACGTCGATGCCGTAGTACCCGCCGTTCGGATGCACGCCCACCCAGTGCCTCGTGGAGCCGTCGGGCTTGTAGTCCCACGGGCCGGCGGGGTCCCAGTAATTCCAGACGTAATACTTGCCGTCCTCGCGCAGCCGCAGGCGCGACTTCATGACGCGCCACCACTTCTCGGCCCGCTCCTTGTAGACGGGCTTGCCGGTCACGTCGGCCATCGCGATGAGCCAGCACGCAATGTGGTTCTCCTTGTTGTCGGGATTCGTGAAACCATCGGTGCGGCGGCGCTCGTAGCCGTCGGTCCACTGGCCGGTCTTGGGGTCGATGCCGAACGCCGGGACGACCCACACCCCGCCGTCCTTGACCTCGCGCCAGCAGCCGCGCTTGTCCCACTTTTCGAAGACCTGCCCGGCCAGGCGGATGTACTCCTCGGCCTTGGGCCCGTACTTTTCCTTGAGCGCCGGCGTCTTCCGGATTTCGCCCGCCATGAGCACGATGGGCCTGAGGGCCATGGCCTCGCCCAGGAGGCTGTCGGTGTAGAAGTCCTCGGAGACGGCGCCGCCGGTGCCCCCCTTCGGCCAGCCGATGTAGCCGTCGGGTTCCTTCACGCCGCGCTTGATCAGGGCGTCGGCCCAGTCCACCAGCATGCCGACCCACTTGGGGTCCTGGGTGGCCGCGTAGCCGTAGTAGAAGCCGTTCAGGAAGGGGGCGACGAGCCAGCCGATCTCCTCGCCCATCTCGCGGTCGCAGTACCGGTTGCGGGCATCGTTGGTGATATTGTTATCCCAGCGCGCGAGCCAGTCCCGCGCCCGCGCGTCCTCCATCTTCCCCGCCTTCGCCCCGGCCGCGGCGCTCTCGGCGCCGGATGCGCCCACAGGCGCCAGGACCAGGGCCATCGCAACCGCGAGCAGCGCCTTGCACAATCCTGACGTATTGCTCTTCATGCCTACCTCCCCATGCCGCGCCGGGTGTGGACGCGAATCATGGCAACTCGCCGGGCGGCGAGATAACGGTCGCCGCGGCGACCGCGGCGGGTCGGGAGACCCGCCGCGCGAAGTGGCGTTGCAGTTCTACAACTCCCAGCCTTTTCGGTATTCGCGAACCAGGCACTTGTTCGCGCCCGGCAGGTTCGTGATCTTCATGTTCGCGGCGTCCCAGAGCAGTCGCTTGCCGCCCAGACGCAACGAGACCGCGCCCAG
>JAPLML010000461.1 GCA_026387055.1 Planctomycetota bacterium
GTTCGAGGTCACCTCGCCGGCGCCCTGACGGCGCCCCTCAAGTCACGTGTGGCGCAGTACACGTCAGGCGCGGCCTTCTCTCATGTGCCACGGGATGCTTGCCAACCCGTGACTATCGTGGCCGTTCTTCCTTGTGGCGTAAAGCAGTAAGGCTAGAGGACATTATGATCACGGGTCGACAAGCGACCCGTGGCACGTGAACGAAGGTCACGCCATTCGGCGTCGCCGCCGCGCCAGGCGGACCAGGGCCAGACCGGCCGCCAGCAGGACCAGTGTGGCCGGCTCCGGCACGGTCGGCGTTTCGCCGCGGACGCGGATCACGTCGTTCCCGCAGCCCCACGCCATCTTGGCGGTCAACTGGTTGGGATCCGGGAGGCCGATCAGGCTCCGGTCGAGGGTGTACTCCAGGAGGAACGTGCCGTTTTCCGCGCCGCCGTAGTCGAACGTGCTCATCTGGATGGCGGCGCTCCCGAGGAAGAGGCTGGGATCGATCGTCCCGTTGACAGCCCACGGGCCCGCGACTTCGGCGACGGTGGCATCCGGGCCGTAGTCGTTGTGGACGATCTCCGTGCGGCCGTAATAGCTGTTCGCCGTCTGCTGAAGGATCTTCGTGTCGCTGCTGCCGTTGATGCGGTAGACGGCCCCCGCCGACAGGCCCTGGCTGGCGCTTTGGGTAACGATGCCGACCCGCGAGCCGCCGTAATCAAGGAACATGTCGCCCAGGTAGCACGGCAGGCCGTTGCCGATGCTCGACGGGGCCGAACTCGTCACCACCAGGAACTGGAGCTGGGTATCGGTGAAGCGCACGTGCAGTTCCTCGAGGTCCCAGGCTTCGCCGCCGCTCCCCAGGCCGGGGCTGGGCTGGTGCCCGATCCCCCAGGGATAACTGATGGGCGAGTAGTTGTTCTCGAGGGTCGACCACAGGTTGCCCTGGTGCCGGTCCTGCTGGTTCGGCTCGCTGAGCGGACGCAGGCCCCAGTCGGTGATGTTCCCCGCCGAGTCGATAATCATGCCCAGGGCGGTCGCGGGAAGCAGAGCCGCCAGGGCCGCTGCCAGAACGTACAGCACGATGCGCATGATCCCCTCCTTGACAAGGTTGTCCGGCCCAACGGGTGCGCGGGGCGTTGGTGCAGGGGAAGGCCGTTCTGCGGGACTACGCAGATAACTTAGCGAAAAAGGTGCATCCGTCAAATCCGGCGGTGGCGGGCGGTGGGCGGGGGAGGCCCGAGAGGCTTCGCCCGCTCATGCGGATCGGCGCCAGAACCCCCCTGGCGGCCCGAAAAACGCGGTTTTGTCCTCTTGGCGGGCCGCGAAGCCGGGGATGTCGGATTCGTCCCTGGCGGCGACTTGGTGGGCCGGCGCGTGCGCGCACACTGCCAAAAACCGAAGGGAAAAACCCCCGTGGGTGGCTGCGCCACGCTGTTACCCTCCCGCGAGGGGAGAGCGGGGCATCCAACCATGCCACTTGCCATGCCGCTCTTGCGGGCGATGGAGGCGGGGGCTAAGATGTCCTTCGCCCCTTTACCGAAAGGAACCGCCGTGGCCCAGATCGTTCTCGGACGCAAGACGTTTCGCGACAAGGTCTTCGCCTGCTGGCTCGGCAAGAACATCGGCGGGACGCTCGGCGCCCCGCACGAGGGGAAGCGGTTCGCGCTGGCCCTCGACTTCTACGATCCCCTCCCGACGAAGGCCGCCGCCAACGATGACCTCGACCTCCAGCTCGTGTGGCTGAAGCTCCTGGAGGACGAGGGCACGGACCCGCCCCTGGCGCGCCTTGCCGAGTACTGGAGCCGCTACGCCGCGAGCTACCCGTGGAATGAGTACGGCTTCTTCCTGCGGAACTACACGCGGGGCCTGCGGCCGCCCGTGGCGGGGTGCTTCGAGAACTACTTCGTCGACGAGATGGGCTCGCCCATTCGGAGCGAGATATGGGCGTGCCTCCATGCCGGCGACCCGCAGGCGGCCTCGCGGATGGCCTGGAAGGACTCGGCCCTCGACCACGCCGGCGGCGAGGGGATGTGGGGCGAGATGTTCTGGGCCGCCGTCGAGGCCGCCGCCTTCGTCGAGTCCGACCCCCGGGTGCTCATTGCCATCGGCCTGGCGATGATCCCCCTGGCGAGCCACGTGGCGCGTTCGATCCGCGAGGCCGTCTGGTGCCGCGAGAACCATCTGCCCCTCGGCGACGCCCGCGAGCGGATCGCCGGCCGTTTCGGCCACCTCCAACCCTGCAACGCCGTGCCCAACCACGGCTTCACGATCCTCGGGTGGCTCTACGGCAAGGACTTTGGCGACCGGCTCTGCAAGGCCGTCAACTGCGGCTACGACACCGACTGCACCGGGGCGACGCTGGGATCGCTCCTGGGGATCCTCGGCGGGTCGGCGGGCATCCCCGCGACGTGGCGCGAGCCCATCGGCACGGAGATCGTTCTGCACCAGTTCACGCGCGGCTTCAAGCCCCCCGCCACGATCGAGGAACTCTCTGAGCGCACCGTGGCCCTCTCGGAGAATGCGGCCGCGGCGAAGGAGGACATCGCCTTCGGCGCGAAGACCCGCCTGCCCGAGGACCTGCTGACCCGCCTGTTCCGCAACGACCTTGCCGTCCAGGCCCGCGCGCAGGACATCCACATGGGCGTCGAGGTCTGCGGCTCGAGGGAGGTCGCCCTGCATTACGGCGGCGAGCCGGTCCTCAGGCCCGGCATCGGCCGGACGATCAGCGTGACGGTCGGCGGGCGCGAGGAGCACGTGGAGCTGGCGGTTCCCGCCGGATGGACCGCCGAGCGCCTCGGCCCGGCGCGGTTCCGGCTCTCGAGCGCCGGACCCGTGGCCGACCGCAACCAGGTGACGGTTACCGTGGCCGGCGGCGCCGCCGTCCCGTTTACGGTCCTCGGCCCCGGCGAGGCCAAAGGTTTCCCCGCCGGCGACAACGTGGCCAAGTGCCCGAAGTGCCACGCCCGCGTCGAGGCGTGCATCTGCGGCAAGTGACGGCGGCTGTTCAGAAAAAGCCAAGC
>JAPLML010000364.1 GCA_026387055.1 Planctomycetota bacterium
CGGTTGAGCGCTGGTACTCAAGGAGGGTTCCATGAACTCGCTCATCAGATTCGGTCTGGCAGCCGCTGTGCTGGCGTGCCTTGAGTCGGCGGCGGCAGGCGAATCGGCCATCGAGAAGGAGCAGCCGAAGATGGACTTCCCGCAAGCGCGGATTGCCAATGACGCCGTGAGCCTTGTCGTCTACCTGCCGGATGCCGAGAAGGGGTACTACCGCGGCACGCGGTTCGACTGGTCCGGCATGATTGCGCGGGTCGCCTTCGCGGGAGGCCGCACGGTCTTCGGCCCGTTCCGCACGAAGTTCGACCCCACGCTTCACGACCACGTGGTCGGGCCGGCCGAGGAGTTCGACGCGGACAGTCCTCCAGGCTACGCCGAGGCGAAGGTGGGCGAGCCGTTCATGAAGATCGGCGTCGGCCTGATCGAGAAGGTCCGGGAGGACAAGTACGGGTTCTGGAACCGCTACAAGCTCGTCAAGCCCGGTCCGTGGAAGGTCGCCCACGGCGTCGACTGGATCCAGTTTGACCAGGAGATGGCGCTGGGCGGCCTCGCCTATGCCTACACCAAGCGCATCGGCCTCAACGGCATGAGTTTCACCATCGCCCACACGCTGAGGAACACGGGCGCGAAGCCCATCGAAACCGTAACGTATTGCCACAACTTTGTGATCATCGACGACGAGCCGGTCGGGCCGAGCTACCGCGTCGTCCTGCCGTTCAAGGCCGGCCTCCAGGGGAACTCGAAGCCCGCGGAGGCCGAGGTCAAGGCCGGCGCGATTACCTTCCGCGACGCGGTGAAGGGCTCCGTGATGCTCTTCCTCGACGGGCTCACGGGCACCGCGGCCGACAACGCCGGGACCGTCGAGAACACGCGAACGGGGACGGCTTTGAAGTTCAAAGGCGACCGCCCGCTCCTGAAGTACAACTTCTACGCCGAGAAGACCGCCGCCTGCCCCGAGCCGTTCGTGCGCCTCCAGGTCGGGCCCGGGAAGGAGGAAAAGTGGGAGACCCGGTACACGCTGGGGGCGGCGGAGAAGAAATGATAAATGCTAAATGACCCGTGGAATGAAGGCGGGCTCTCCATCGGCTGTGGCGGCTTTTCATTTAGCATTTAGCATTTAACATTTAGCATTTCCTTCCTGTCCGGCAGGGCGCAACGAAAAAGGGCCCGAGCTTGCGCCCGGGCCCCTTGGACCGTCGGCCTCCACCTTTGTGTCGTAAGGATATCTTGGAATCAACCCACTTGTAATTGGGGTGCCTGTAGGCGGTTTCGGGCTAGTCGCTGGTGCGACCGTGTCTTCCGCCGCCTGAGGTGGCTCCCTAAGCAGGTTTCATCGGTTGTTCCAATTATTATCCTAAACACGAACACGGCAGAGGGCCGATTGCTCCTTCCACTCTTATCCTACACCAGTTTCATCGACGGGCCAAGGGAAAAAACTTTACGCTTTCCGCGCCGTCCTCCGGCCGAATGCGAATTGCACCCGTCCTGGCTTGCCGGTAGAATGGCTGAGGGCGGTGCACAGGGAGGAAGAGCCATGTCGCAAGCCGCGGCAGTGCCCCAGGGACGCTCCGTCGCCTCCAGGATCGCGAGCACGCTGCTGGCGGTTGTCGGCGGGCTGGTGTGGCTTCTCGTCGCCGCGATCTTCGTCTTCGTCGTCCCGAAGTTCCTTCAGGTGTTCAAGGAGTTTGGTGTCGCCCTGCCGCCGCTGACGCAACTGCTCCTGTCGGCCGGGCGAACAATTGCCAACTACGCGTACGCCTTCGCCTTGGTCTGGGTGGGCGTTGTCGCGGGGCTGGCGATCTGGTCCAGCCTGGCCCGTTCGGCGAAGGCGATCGCCGTGTCGGGAGTCTTCCTCGGGATTTCCTCCATCCTGGCGCTCGTTGTGACGGTCGTGTGCGGGCTCGGGCTCACTGTTCCTTTGTTGAATCTGCTCAACGCACTCTCACGCGGGAGGTGAGGGAACCGTATGCCGCGCGCGGGCGTTGGATTGATCGTTGTCCTCGGCCTCTTCCTGGCTGGCGCTGCCGCGCCGCCGCGGAGTGCGCCCGCCGAGCCCCCCGCCAAGGCCGACCGCTGGGGTCCGATGGTCGTCGGCACCGACGACGCCGACCTCCCCGGCAAGCCGAAGACGCCTCCGGCAGCGCCGACGCCCGCCAAGCCCGCCGGCGAAATCCGCGTTGACGAAAAGACCCGGACGGTCCGCATTCCCGTTGCACTGACGCGGGCCAAGGGCGTCGTGGAGTGGCTCCTGGCGTCGGGAAAGAAGCACGGCGCCACGTCGGTCCTCGTGACCGGCCATTCCGCCAAGGACCTGGCGGCCGCGATGGCGAAGGCGGGCCTGGCGCCGGGCATCCGGCCGGAGCCGGTGGGCGACGACCGCGCCAAGCCGCCGTCCGGCCAGGCGGTCGAGATCGCCCTGGTGTGCACGGGGGCCGATGGCCAGGAGACGCGCACGCCCGCCGCGAAGCTGCTGTCGCCGAAGTCGAGCGGCGAGCCGCTGGGCGAGGGGGCGTGGGTTTACGTGGGCCCGCAGTTCCTCCGTGAAGGGGACGTCGACATCCTCGTCACGGAGCTTTCGGGCAGCATCGTCACGACCAACCTTCGGGACCTGACGGCCATGATCTACTGGGTCCCCAAGGCGCCAGCGGACCCGCCGCCGTACGTCACCGCCCTCTACGCCTCAAGCACTCCGCTGCCGCGTGAGAACGAGAAGTGCGAACTGGAGATCCGGCCTGCCGGCGAGCAGCCGAAGAAGTAAAGGCAACGGCGGGAACCGGGGTGGAATGAGGATTACGTCGAGAACGGCATGAAGGCACCGCGCGCACGCGCCCGAATTCTCGCGGCGGGCAAGACTGCCCGCCGCGCGACCCTGCCCTGAAGGGTGGTTCTGAAACAGCTTCCAAACACGGCTGGTTGCCGCTGTTTCTTTCTTGCGCAAAAAAATCGCGGCAGCGACCGAGGGGTAGGAAGCCGCTGCCGCTTGGGAAAGACAGCCTTTCGGCTGCCTCTCTTTTTCAGAATGTCAGGGGCGAGCGCTGCTTCAATCGTCCTCGCGCCCGCGTCTCCCCTGGCCAGTCGCACGCCCGCCGACGGTTGGACCGGAAATGCTCTTCCACTTCCGAGGGTCAGTTTATCGCCAACACGTGGCGGGATGTCAAGAATAATTCGAAAAATCTGTCCACGGGCGGGCGGGCCCCGGGGAGCTCCCCCGCCTGTTGGCGGCGTCACCTCGCCGGGTGCCACGGGTTGCCGGCAACCGTACGTTTTTGGCGTACCCCGGCAGGTGTGGCACGGCCGGTTCGCCACGGCGAATCTCGCCTTCGGCGGACTTGTCCGGCCGTGGGGAATGTGGCCGGCGCTTGGGGCGGTCTACTTTGGCCGGGCGAGGTCCCAGGGCTCGCCGGGCGTCACCCGGTCGGCGCGGATCGCCTCAAGGCGGGCCTTAAGCGCCTGGGCCGGCCCGTCTTCCGGCGATTGCGCCAGCAGGTCTGCGACGGCCTTCTCGGCCGCTGGCACGTTGCCGGCCGAGAGGGCGTCGATCGCGCGGCCGAAGCTCTCAGCCACCGCGGCCAGGTGCGGCGGCGCGGGCGACGGGGCCAGCGGCTCATACAGGGGCACCGGCTCCGCTTTGCCGCGGATCCTTGCGGGGCCCAGCCGCCGAAAAAGGACCGCCCCCGCGCAGGCGGCCCGCGTCGCTTCCGGCACGAGGATGCGGCTGCCGAGCCACCGGTTGGCCTCCTGGAGCCGCCCGCCCAGGTTCACGGTGTCGCCCATGGCGGTGTAATCGAACCGCTGCTCGGAGCCGAAGTTGCCGACGATGGCCGGCCCGGTCGAGCACCCGATCCGCATCGCGAGGCGCGCGCCTTGGGGCAGAAGGCCCTCACGCGCCAGTGCCTCGTTGATCCGCGGCATGGCGGCCTGCATCGCGAGGGCTGCCCGCACGGCCCGCAGGGCGTGGTCGGGGGCGGCCACGGGGGCGCCGAAGAACGCCAGGATGCCGTCGCCCTCGTACTTGTCGACTGTCGCCTTCTCCGTCAGGAGCACCTCGGTCATCGCCGAGAGGTAGCGGTTCAGGACCGCGACGAGGGCCTCGGGCGCGAGCCGCTCCGAGAGGGGCGTAAAGCCCGCCAGGTCGCTGAAGAGGACGGTGATCTCGCGGCGCTCGCCGCCGAGGCGCAGGATCTCGGGCCGGCGCAGGATCTCGTCGACGTGCTCGGCCGAGGTGTACTGCTGGAAGACGCGGGTGACCCAGCGGCGCGAGCTCGCCTCGGTGAGTTGTCGATATCCCGATACTCCCGCGAAGGCGACGACGATCGCGAGCATCGGCCCCGCCACGGGCAGGAGCATCGGCGGGTCCATCGCCACGGCGATTCGCGCTGCCGCGACCGC
>JAPLML010000690.1 GCA_026387055.1 Planctomycetota bacterium
CCGCAAGATGCTCGAAACGCAGAAGGAGATCGACGGCATCATGGTCTCGACGGCCGACCATTGCCACGCCGTCATCTCGATGACCGCCATGAAGCTCGGCAAGGGCGTCTGCACCGAGAAGCCCCTGACGCACTCGATCTGGGAGGCCCGCCAGCTCGCCGAGGCCGCCCGCAAGTACAAGGTGGCCACCCAGCACGACAACGAGAACCACGCCGAGAGCGGCGTGCGGCGGCTGGTCGAAGCCGTCCAGGCCGGGGCCATCGGCACCGTCAAGGAGGTCTACATCTGGTCGGACCGGCCGATCTGGCCGCAGGGCCTCGCGCGGCGTCCGCCCTCGAAGCCCGTCCCGGCGAACCTGAACTGGGACGTCTGGCTCGGCCCGGCCCCGTTTCGCGAGTACCACGACGGCCTGCATCCGTTCTCGTGGCGCGGGTACTGGGACTTCGGCACCGGCGCCCTCGGCGACATGGGCTGCCACTTCTGGGACAGCGCCGTGTGGTCGATGAAACTGTCGGAGGCCAAGACGATCGCCGTCGAGGCCGAGCAGGAAGGCAACTCCGACGAGACCGGCCCGCACTGGTCCACCGTGACCTTCAAGTTCGGCCCGCGCGGCGACCTGCCGCCGATCACCGTCAAGTGGCTCGATGGCCGCAAGCCGAGCAAGGCGGCCGATGGCTCGGTCAAGTACAACATTCCCAACCTCCCGCCGCGGCCCGAAGAGCTCGAGCCCGACCGCAAGATGCCCTCGAACGGGTCGATGTTCATCGGCGACAAGGGCACGATCCTCGTGAGCGATGCCACCAGTTGGCGCCTCGTTCCCGAGGAAAAGATGAAGGCATTCAAGAAGCCGGAGCAGACCATCCCCACATCGCCCGGCCACAAGAAGGAGTGGCTCCAGGCGATCAAGGGCGGCCCGCCGGCGATGTCGAACTTTGCCGAGTGGGGCGGCCCGCTGGCCGAACTTGTCCTCCTCGGCAACCTGGCCGTCCGCACCGGCAAGAGGTTCGAGTGGGACCCCGTGAACCTCAAGGCGAAGAACTGCCCGAAGGCCGACCAGTACGTCCGGCGCGAGTACCGCAAGGGGTGGGAGCTCTGAGAACGCGTGGCATGGCCACCCCCCGACAAACGCGTGCCCTGACCCCCGCGCTGCGGACGCCTTGGCTCGTATAACCGTTGAGCCGATCAAGGAGCCCCCGATGTGCCATGTCACACTGCCACTCTGCATCATGACAACGTTCCTGCTGGCCGCCACACCGCCGGCCCAGGCCGCCGCGGCCCCGCAGGCCGAGTGGCCCACGTGGCAGGGCCTTCAGCACGACAACAAGTCGCCCGACAAGGGCCTCCTCAAGGAGTGGCCGCCCGAAGGGCCCAAGCTTCTCTGGCAATCCAATATCATCGGCAAAGGGTTCTCCAGCGTGTCCGTCAGCGGCGGTAAGATCTACACCACCGGCGACACCCGCGAGCGCCTGGTGGTCTTCGCCTTCGACATGACGGGCAAGCCGCTGTGGCGAATTGACCACGACCGCGAGTGGTCCTCCGACCCCGGCGGTGCCCGCGCCACGCCGACCATCGACGCCGGCAAACTGTACATCATGTCGGGCCACGGCCTCCTGGGCTGCTACGATATCGCCGGCGGCCGGAAGCTCTGGACCCGGTCGATGAAGGAGTTCGGCGGCGGCGTGCCCGGTTGGGGCTATGCCGAGTCCGTTCTCATCCTCGGCAATCTGGCCATCGTGACGCCCGGCGGCAAGAGCTGCATCGTGGCGCTGAATAAGGCCACGGGCCAGAACGTGTGGGCGAGCCAGGGCTTCGACGCCCCCGCCCACTACGGCTCCTGCCTGCCGCTGGCGTTCGAGGGCGTGCCCCTGATCGTGGCGGGAACCGGCGGCGGCATTGTGGGCGTGGAGGCGCGGACGGGCGCCGCCCTCTGGTCGAACCGCTTCAGCGCCGGCAACACCGCCAACTGCCCCAGCCCGGCCTACGCCGACGGCCACGTGTTCTGGGCCAACGGGTACGAAAAGGGCGGCCTCTGCCTGAAACTCCAGCCCGCCGGCGGGCGCCTCAAGGCCGACGAGGCCTGGACCACCCGCGAGATGGACTGCCACCACGGCGGATATATCATCGATAAGGGATATATCTACGGCAACGCGGGCGGCGGCTGGGCCTGCCTCGACCTCAAGACCGGCGAGAGGAAATGGCACACCCAGGGCGTCGGCAAGGGATCCCTGACCTGGGCCGACGGCATGCTGTACCTGTTCAGCGAGAACGGCGGCAAGGCGGCCCTCGCCACGTGTTCCCCCGAAGGCATGCAGATGAAGGGCCAGTTCGCCGTCAAGGGCAGCGGCCCGAGCTGGGCCCATCCCGTCGTGATCGGCGGACGCCTGTACCTGCGCTTCGACACCAACCTCTACTGCTTCGACGTGAAGGCCGGCTGACCCGGCCCCGGCACGGCGATCACCTTGCCAGGCGGCATCACACGGGCGGCAAGGGGGCCGGCTCCTGGACCTGCGGCGCCGGCGTCTCGACCACCGTCATCATCCGCCAGCGGCCGCCCAGGAACCGGCCCCACATCACCATCCCCAGGACGGCGATGTAGGCCGACGCCGTCGCCCACGGACCGAAGCTTCCCCACTGGGGCGCCAGGCGCGCCACCAGGGCCGAGCCGCCCAGGCCCAGGCCGTACGCCAGGCCGATCTGCACCGCGCCCGGCCACAGGGTGTCGCCGGCGCCGCGCAGGGCCCCGATGAAGATGACGTTCAGCGCGTCGAACGCCTGGCACAAGAGGATGAAGATGAAAACCTGCGTGGCGATCGCCTGGACCTCGGGGTCGTGGTTCTTGTTGAACCAGCCCACGAGGTCGTCGCGCCAGAGCCACGTCACGATGCCGCACGTGACCATGTAGATTTCCACAAGAATCAGTGCTGCATGGGCCCGCCGCCAGGCCAGGCGCGGCTGCGCTGCCCCGCAGTATTTCCCCACGAGGGCCGTGGCGGCGGCGCTCACGCCCAGCGCCGGCATGAAACAGAGCTGCCAGTAGCGGTTGAGGATGTTCGTGGCCGTCAGGGCCGCCACGCCGAAGGTCCCGATGATGTAACCCATGAAGATGGTCCACATCAGGACGTCGCCGATGAACATGCCCCCCGCCGGCACCCCCAGCCGCAGCAGGTCCCGCATGGCCGTCCACGACAGGCGGCATTCGCGGCGCACGCGGTACCGGGCCGCCAGCGTCCCCCCCACGAACAGCGTGAACAGGATGAGCGTCTGGACGCCCATGCCGGCGACGTGCCCGATGGCGGCGCCCGTCAGGCCGAGGGCCGGGAAGCCCTGCTTGCCGAAGATCAGAAGGTACGCCGCCTCGAAGTTCACGAGGTTCCCCGCCACGCCGGCGATGAACGGCACGAGCGGCTTGTGCAGCCCCACGAAGAAGCTGCCCAGCGCCGTCGAAGACAGCGTGAAGAACCCCCCGGCGAGGAGGATCTGGAAGTACGGCGTTTCGAGGGCGAGCACGTCCGCCGGGTGGCCGAACAGACCCATCAGCGGCCGGGCCAGGAGGATCGGGATGACCAGCAGTCCCGCCGCCCCCGCCGCGAGCCACAGCCCCTGCCAGCCGTAGAGGCCGGCGCGCTCGGGCCGCCCGGCGCCCAGGTTCTGCGACGCAAACGTGCTCACGCACGACAAGAGGCCGATGAAGAAGCAGACGGGCGTGAACGCCGCCATGCCCGCCGCCATCTGGGCCGCCATCGCGTGTTCGCTGTTCGGCACCCGCGAGACCATCCACCCGTCCACAAACTGCATCAGCGTAAAGCTGACGGTGTTGAGAACCGTGGGCACCGCCAGGCGCACCACCTCGCCCATGCCCCACCACCGCGCGGGGTCGCGAGGCCCGTCCGCCGATGTTGTCTCGATCGCCCGCATGCCTGCATCCCAGTTGAAGCGACAACGGCCCGCCAGGATAGCCGCCATCGGCTCAACCGCAAGGACGCCGGTTCTTTCCTGGTCCGAGGGCCCCAGCCCCACAGGCGGTCGCCCCTCGGTTCCAGGTGCTGAGTTCAGATAACCCGGGTGGCACGGCCACGAACCTGAGGCGTTGCCAAGTGCCTATCCTTGCGCTTGACGCTGGGCGGCGACCCCATTACGATGGGCGCTATCATGTTCACAGGGCTGGTCGAGACCATCGGCACGATCGTCGCGGCCGAAACGGCGGCGGCGGGGGTGCGCCTGCGCGTTGACCTCGGCCAGGCGGCCGAGGGTGTGAGGCCGGGCAACTCGATCGCCCTCGGCGGCGTATGCCAGACCGTCGCCGGCATCGAGAAGACCGTGGCGGCGTTCGACGCCGTGGCCGAGACGCTCGCGAAGACAACGGTCGGCCGGTGGCGGCCGGGCACGCGCCTCAACATCGAGCGAAGCCTCCGCCCCAGCGATCGGATGGGCGGTCACTTCGTCGCCGGTCACATCGACGGCGTCGGCAAGGTGCTCGAAAATGGCCGGCGCGCCGATGGCTGGTGGCTCCGCGTCGACGCGCCGCCGGAGCTCTTCGCCGAGATCGCCCCAAAGGGCAGCATCGCCATCGACGGCGTCAGCCTCACGGTGGTGGAGGCCGAGGCGCCGGTGCTCAGCGTCACGCTTATCCCGACCACGCTGCGCGAGACAACGCTCGGCGCCCTGGCGGTGGGCGATGCCGTGAACCTGGAGACCGATCTCCTGGCGAAGTACGTCCGCCGCGCCTTGTCCGCCATGACCGGCGGCGAGACGTCCGACCGGCGGCTGCTGGAACTCCTCGGGCGATCGGGGTTCATCGATTGAGTGCGCCCTCTTCCTGAAGGCGATTTCATGACGCGTCCCCGCATCCCGCGACTTGCCCTAACCCTCGGCGACCCCGCAGGCATCGGCCCGGAGGTCGCGATGAAGGCCCTGGCGGATGAGAGCATCCGCGCCATGGCCGACTTTGCAGTCTTCGGCCCCCCGATGGACACGCTCCTTGAGCTGGCCCATCAGGACTTTGACTTCATCTCGCACCAGTATGAGTGGAGCACGTGGGACGGACACGTCAAGGGCGTGGAGCTCATCCACGACACCGACGCCCTGGCCGGCATGGTCCTGGGCGAGCCGAGCAAGGCCGGCGGCGACGCGAGCATCCGCTACGTCCTCGCCGCCGTGGGTGCGGCCAAGCGCGGCTGGGTCGACGGCCTCGTCACCGCCCCGATCTCCAAGGAAGCCGTCCGCATGGCGGGCCATCCCTGGCCGGGGCACACCGACCTGCTGGCCGAGGAGTTCGGCGTGTCGGACGTGGCGATGATGTTCGCCGGCGGCCCCCTGCGCGTCGTCCTCGTGACGATTCATATGTCGCTCGCCGAGGCGATCCGGGCGGTCACCGCCGAACGGATCGTGCGGATCTGCCGGCTGGGGAGCGACGCCGTCCGCCGCTACTTCGGCGTC
>JAPLML010000489.1 GCA_026387055.1 Planctomycetota bacterium
GGGAACTTGCCCAGCTTGTGAGGCTCGTCGTTCTTCAGGACGTAGTGCATGGTGACGTAGCGCTGGTTCGGCTCGTCGGGGACGCGCTGGCCCGTGCGCCAGTTGAAGATGAACTTCTTGGTGATCGGCACCTGGTCGAACTTGGCGATGAGGACCTCCTTGGACTCCTGGAGGCCCATCTCCTTCTGGAAGATGTCGCCGAAGCCGGCCCAGACGGTCGAGAGGCCGAACTCTTCGCCCGAGAAGTTCCACACCCGCATGTAGTTGCGCAGGGTGAGCGACTTCTCGTCGTTCTCGGCCGTGGCGCGGTAGCTGAACGTGCGCCGCAGGTTCCCGAGGATGTAGGAGATCCGCACGCGCACCGGCCCCGCCTTCTCGGCGAAGACCTCCCACACCAGGGCGTTCTCGTTCGGCGGGTAGGACTGGTTGATCACTCGCACCGTGTCGCCGACGGCCAGCGGGCGGAAGAGGATCGTCCACTTGTCGATCTGCGTGTTGGTCCACGAGAAATCGATGTGGTTCGTCCCCTTGAGGAGCGCGACCACGCGTTCCTCTTCCACGAGCGTGGCGTTCTCGTTCTCCAGTTGGATCTCGACGCGCTCCCTGACGGGCAGGGTCGCCAGCTTGATCCGCGCCTCCGAGGTCCGGGCCAAGGCCGCCACCGCGAGCACGGCGGCCGCCGCGATCAGAATCCATCGTGTCCTGTGCATCGACCTTCTCCTTACCAGGTCCGTTCCGATTGAGGGAATGCTCAACTGCTTGGACGACGCGAGGTCGCCCGCGGTTCCCGATTTCACCGAAAAACAGGGGGCCGACAAGCTTTTTCCTGGCGATTCCGTGAATGTTGCGCAGGCGGTCTCATCGTGTGCCGTGAGAAGTGCCCCGGGGTCGTCGCGCAACTCCTTGCCAAGAACCATCTTACCTGCCTCTGCGGCCGGCCGCCAGGAATTCCGGCTCGCGCATTTGACAGTCGCGCCCTTATCCGTAGGCTGGAGTTTGGCGTGCGGACGTGCGGGCTGAGGTCGCCTGGTCCGCCTGTGGCGGAGGGCGGCCCTGGCCCGCCGGACGACATAGTTCCGGCGGCCGGCTCCTCGTTTCCGTGCCGCCGTCAGGTCTCGCTCGGCGCGTCCCGCGGTGCCGAGGGCCCCGGCCTTACGGTCCGGGGCTTGCTTTTTTTCCCCTCCCTCCCCATCATATCGCCGGCCTCACAACCGATGCGCCTTGTGGCACGGCGGGCTTGCCCCGCCGTGGCGAAACGGGGCGGCGTGTCCCCATGGCCGGACAAGCCGGCCGTGCCACAGGAGCGCTGAGACGCGCATGGCAAGGGCTGGCCTCATGATCGGCGAGTTCACTCCCTCAGTATCGTGTGCCACGGCCGGTCTTGTCCGGCCGTGCGGAAGCGGGTGGTGTATTCGCCACGGCCGGGCAAGCCGGCCGTGCCACACCGGCAGCTTCTTGGGTCTCTTCCTCGCCGCGACTTCACTCCTGGTTGCCCCCGCGAGGAGTCTCGCCGGCGACTGGCCCCAGTGGCGCGGCCCCACCACGCTCGGCTACACCGGCGAGAAGGGACTGCCCGTCAGGTGGGACGGAAAGACCGGCGAGAACGTCCTCTGGAAGGCCGAGATGCCGAAGTGCCACAACCCGTTTTCGTCGCCCATTGTCTCGAACGGTCGCGTGTTCGTCATGTGGTCGCTGGCCCAGCCGCCGGAGCATCACCTGACGTGCTACGACAAGGCGGACGGCAAGAAGCTCTGGGACACGGTCGTCCCGCCGGGCAAGTTCATTCTCACTGACCTTCGCGGCGGCTACGGCGCCCCGACGCCCTGCGCCGATGGCGAGCGCGTCTACGTCGTCTTCGGCTCGGCGGTGGTGGCGGCCCTCGACTTTGGCGGCAAGCTGCTCTGGCGCAAGGAGCTTCAGAAGATCAACTTCGACGTGGCCATGGGCTCCAGCCCCGTGCTCTTCAAGGACACCGTGGTCTATCTGGCCGACCAGAACCAGAAGACCTCCAGCCTCATCGCCTTCGACACCAAGACCGGCGAGGTGAAGTGGGAGGCCCTGCGGCCGGACGTCGGCTTCGCCCACACGACGCCCGCCCTCGTCGCTATCAAGGGCCATCCGCAGTTCATCATCGGCGCGTCCAATGCCATCCAGGGCGTGGACCCGACCAGCGGCAAGGTCCTCTGGTGGTGCAAGAACAACGGCGACACCTCCTCGCCGGCCTTCGGCGGGGGCCTCGTCTACAACGACAGCGGCCGCGGCAGCGGGAACCTCGGCGCGGCCGTCGACCCCACCGGCGCGGGCGACGTCACGGCCACGCACCTCAAGTGGAAGTCCGACGCGATCCGGAACGACCTCGGCAGCCCCATCATCGTCGGCGAGTACCTGTACCGCCTGGCCTCGAAGAACCTCCAGTGCATCAAGCTGGCGACGGGCGACATCGTCTACGGCGAGCCGCTCGAGGGCCTGCACACCTGGGTTTCGCCCATCGCCACGCCGGAGGGAAACGTGTACTACGCCACCGCCGGCCGAAGCTACGTCATCAAGGCCGGGCCGAAGCTGGAGGTCCTTGCGAAGAACGACCTGGGGGACCAGCACTTCTCCATGCCGGCGGTGTCGGACGGGCGGATCTACCTTCGCGGCACCCGGTCCCTCTTTTGCGTCGGCGCGAAATAGCGGGTAGGAGCACCGATGCGCACCATCGCCGGGTTGTTGTCAGCGGCCTCCCTCCTGATCGTTGGCCTGGTTCCGGTCTCGTCCTGCTTCGCCGAAGGTGCGCCGCCGACCGTCGGCTGGCGCGGCAACTGGACGGGCCTCTTCCCCGACGCCGACCCGCCCGTCCGGTGGGCGAGGATCGCCAAGGGCGTCGTGGCCGGCACGACCTGCCAGGCCGCCCGGCCCGCCGACGGATCGGCCAAGGGCGGGCGAGCCCTCGACCAGGGCCTCGTCCGCGAATGGCTGATCGTCGGCCCCTTCCCGGTGGCCGACTCGCTGAAGGACTTCGAGAAGGAGCAGGCGCCCGGAGAGGCCGACCTCCGGCCCGCCGAGGGCGATCGTGTCGGCGACCTCGCCTGGAAGCGGCTCGACCTCCCGAAGAAGCCGGACTACGAGCGATGGGGCTCCACGGAGTTCGACTGGGTCGACCTGGCCGAAGCGCTGGAGTACAAGACCAACCAGGTCGCCTATGCACTTACCTATCTCTACTGCGAGCGGCCCGGCAAGGTCGCGATGGCGGTGGACCACGGGCACGGCCTCAAGGTCTGGGTCAACGGCCAGGCGGTCTACTCTGATCCGCAGCAGGCGATGGGCCTCGGCAGTTACGTCGGCATCAGCCGGCAGAAGCAGGAACTCGTCCACAACCGATCGCCGAAGGCCGCGTTCCCGCTCCTCCAGGGGTGGAACCGCCTGCTGGTCAAGGCGGGCACGTGGAACCAGAAAGGCTCGCGGACCTTCAAGTTCGCCGCCCGCCTGCTCGACGCGGAGCCGGTGCCGTACGATGAGAAGAACATCCTCTGGATGACCGAGCTTCCCGAGCGGACGAACGCCTCGCCCATCATCGTGGATCAACAGCCTCTACGACGCCACGCCCGAGAAGGACCGGGCCGCGAGTCCCGTCTTCAAGGAGAAGATCGCCCCCTTGGCCGAAGCCCTCCAGCAGACGACCGACTACGAGAAGGGCATGGAGCTCCGGCACGAGATCCAGAAGCTCCTCGTGAGCGCCGACGAAAAGCGGTACAAGCTCAAGTGGGACGGTCACCTGGCCAGCCACTTCGGGATCGTCGGCTTCACGACCACGCCCGTGAGCGACGGCCGCCACGTCTGGGCCTTCTTCGGCCAGGGCGTCGTGGCGTGCTACGACCTGGAGGGCAACCGCCGGTGGATCCGCCGCCTCGAAGCCGAGGAGGTCCGCTACTCCTGTTCGCCCGCCCTGGCCGGCGGCAAGCTCGTCTGCATCTTCGGCGGCATGCACGGCCTCGACGCCGCCACGGGTGAGACGGTGTGGACACGGCCGGAGGCCACGAGCATCGCCTCGCTCATCCCCGCCCGCATCAAGGACACCGACGTGGTCTTCACGCGGCAGGGCATCGTCCACCGCGCCTCGGACGGAAAGCCCCTCTGGTCCAACCCGCACATCCGCCAGGGCGACACCGGCTGGGGGGCACCCGCGGTCCTCGGCGAGGTCATGTACCTGTCGTGGCTTGGGATCTCGAACCTCATCGTCGCCGACTTCTCCGGCGTTTCGGGCGAGGCGTGGAACCCGAAGGTGCGCGTCATCGAGCTGGCCACGGACCACCGGCGCCCGAACGGCGAGTGGCTCGACCGCTGGACCGCCGGATCGCCCGTCATCTGGAACGGGACCTTCTACGGGATCGACCAGTATGGCGTCTTCTACGCCGTCGACCTGGCGAGCGGCAAGACGCTGTACAAGCAGGACGTGGGCCTCGACGAGATGCACACCTACAACCACATCGGCGTGGGCGCGAGCGCCACGCTCGCAGGAAAGTATCTTTATGTGATTGACAACCAGGGCACGGTCGTGGTGCTGGAGCCGGGCCCCGCGTGCAAGCAGGTCGCCGTCAACCGCATCCAGACGCAGCTCGCGCGCGACTGGCCGATCCCGCCGCAGGAAACCCTTGCCAACGGCGCGCCGGTCTTCGAGGGCAAGCGGATGTACCTTCGCGGCGAGAAGTACCTCTACTGCATCGGCGAGAAACCATGACCGAGCCCTTTCGCCAAGTTCCTGCGCGGTGGGCAGTCTTGCCCGTCGCATTTAGCCGCCCAGCTTGCTGGGCGCGTGTTGGGGCGTGCCGAAAACGCGCCCAGGTCGCCACGGCGACTCTTCGACAAGCTGGGCGGCTACTACTACAACGCCACTTAACGTCGTGCGCGGTGGGTCTCCTGACCCACCGCGCGGCAATTGCCCCCGGGCGGCGACCTAACGCAGGTGCGCGGCGGGTCGGGAGACCCGCCGCGCGAAGTGGCGTTGTAGTGCTAAATGGCGCGCGCTTGGCCTGGGCCGGTGTCGTCCTGCTCATCCTCGCGACGTCCGCCCGCGCCGCCGGCTGGCGCGGCGACGGCTCAGGTCTTTACCCCCAGGCTGCCCCTCCGACCCAGTGGGACATCGACGAGGGCAAGAACATCCTGTGGAAGGCGGAGATCGGCAAGGGCCAGTCGAGCCCCGTGGCGGCGGGCGAGCGGATCTTCATCACCGCCGAGCCGGCCCTGCTCCTGGCCCTGGACCTCAAGACCGGCAAGTGCCTCTGGCAGAAGGAGAACGGGTACGCCTCCCTTCCCCCGGGAACCCAAGTCCCGGCCAGACCCCCGCCGGCCGTCCCCGGCTGCGGCTACGCCACGCCGACGCCCGTGACGGACGGCAAGTTCGTCTACGCGAGCTTCGGCACCGGCGTCGTCGCCTGTTACGACCTCGAGGGCAACCGGCGGTGGATCCGCCACCTCGACCTGCCCCAGGTCTCCGAGTTCGGCCGCGCGGCCTCGCCCATCCTGGCGGGCGGGAAACTGCTCGTGAGCATCGGTGGCCTGGAGGCCCTGGACCCCGCCACGGGCGATCTAGTCTGGCAGGCGCCGGAGGCCAAGCCCACGTTCGCCACGCCGGCCGTCGCGCGGATCGGCGATGTGGACGTGGCCATCACCCCCAACGGCGACTGCGTTCGCGTCTCGGACGGGAAGCTCCTCGCGAGAAAGCTCTTCGCCAGCACGTACACCACCCCCGTCGTCGGCGCCGGCGTCGTGTACTGCGTCGGCCCGCCGGCCGTGGCGGTGAAGCTCCCCGCGAAGGCCGCGGATGGGTTCCAGCCGGAGAAGCTGTGGCAGTTCGGCGACTTGGAGGGGGAGTTCTTTGCCTCCCCGGTCCTCCTCGAGGGCCTCCTTTACTGCGCCGGCAACGACGGCACGTTCTACGTCCTGGACGCCGCTACGGGGAAGCTTGTATATAAGAAGGAGCTTCCCCTCCGCTCGGCCGGGGGCAAGCCCGGCACGGAGCCCGCCAACCTCTACCCCAGCCTCACGCTGGCCGGGAAGCACCTCCTCGTGGGGAACGACGAAGGGGAGACGCTGGTCCTGGCGCCGGGCCGCGAGTACAAGGAGGTCGCCCGATGCATCCTCGACAAGGGCTCCGGGGCCTCGCCGGCGCCTGACGGCAAGGTCCTCCTCCTTCGCGCCGGCAAGCGCCTGTACTGCATCGGCGAGAAGTAGGCCGTGGCAACGACGCCAACGAAGAGCGGCGGCGTTGCCGCGGCCGACATGGGCGTCGGCGGCCCAGGCATTTTGCTGGCAACCCGGCGGCCACAAGTCTAGGCTTGTCGCCAGTTCAAACGGTGCCGTCCGGGGGGCATGCCATGCAACAGGAACTCATCTGCGTAGCCGTGGCCGGGGTGTTGCTCCTCCTGGCCTCGGTTCCCGTCGCGATCATCGCCTTGGTGGTAGCGCTCAAGGCCCTGCGGAAGGTCGAGGCGCTTGCGCAGCACCCGGGGGCACGGCCGGCGCGAGAGGTCTCCATGCCGCCGCCTCAGCCCCAGCCTCCCGCGGCGGCGGCGCCGGCCCCGGCGCCCCCAGCCCCTCCACCGCCGAAGCCGGAAGCGCCGCGCCCTGTGCCGCCGGCGCCTGTCGTGGCGCCAGTCTCTCCCGCCGCTCCCGCGGCGGGCTCGTACGCAGGGGCGGGCTCGTACGGAGCGGCGGGCTCGTACGCAGGGGCGGGCTCGTACGCAGGGGCGGGCTCGTACGCAGGGGCGGGCGCCACGGCGGCGGGCTCGGGTGCGCCCCCGCGGCCGCCCCAAGCCGTGCCGGCCGCCCCGGAGCGGAAGCCCATCAAGTGGGAGGAACTCATCGGCCTGAAGCTTCTGGCCTGGGCGGGGATCATCGTGGTCCTGGTCGGCGTTGCGTTCTTCATCAAGTACGGCTACGACCAGGGCTGGTTCGGGAAGCACCCCTGGGTGCGGGTCGCGATCCCGCTGGCCATCGGCCTGGTGCTGCTCGGCATCGGCGAGTTTCTGTCGCACAAGGTCTACCGGGTGCTGGCCCGCGTGTGCACGGGCGGCGGGCTGGCGGCCCTGTACTGGGGAGCGTTCACGGCCTGGGCGCGGTTCGAGAGGCCGCTCATCCCCGAGGCGGCCGCATGGGCCTTCATGGCCGTCATCACGGCCGTGGCCATCCTGCTGGCGGTCCGGTACGCGAGCCTCGTGGTGGCGATCCTGTCGCTGGTGGGCGGCCTGGCGGCGCCGCTGCTCATCCGGCCGGAGCGCGACCCGGGGCACGTCCTGTTCCTGTACCTGGCGGCCCTGAACGTGGGCGTGCTGGCCCTGGCGTACTTCAAGAAGTGGCGGGTGCTGAACCTGCTGGCGATGGCCGGCACGATCCTCAATGTTATCGTATGGCTATACTCCCATTACTGGGTGCACGGCCAGGTGGCCGCGGAGAAGCTCGGCTTCATCGTGACGTACCTGACGATCCTGTGGGCGGTCTACTTTGCCCTGTCCATCGTGTACCACCTCCTGGGGAGGCGCGGGCCGTCGAGCCTGGACCTGCCGCTGACGCTCGTCAACGCGGTCGGCTACTACCTGGCCCTGTACGTCCTGCTGAAGGACCAGTATCACCACTGGCTGGGCCCGGCGGCGGTGGTCCTGGGGGCGGCGTACCTGGTGGAGGGCCTTGTCATCAAGCGGCGGGCCCCCGGCCAGGTGCGGTTCATCCTGCTTCAGGTCGGCCAGGCGATGGGCCTCCTGACGCTGGCCATTCCCATCCAGCTCAGCGGCGTCTTCATCCCGATGGCGTGGGCGGTGGAGGCCTGCGTCATCTACTGGATCGGCCTGCGCCTGAAGGACTGGCGGCTGCGGGTCGCGGGCCTCGCGGTCCACGCGTGCTCCATCGTTGCCCTCATCTACTATGCCGAGGCGGCGTGGGACACCAAGGGGATGATGGTCTTCAACTCGCGGACGGCCACGTTCGCGGCGGTGGCGCTGGCGATGGCCCTCTCGGCGTGGCTCTTCCGGCGCCAGGCCGAGCGCCCGGAGGCCGAGCGGCCGGTGATGGCGGTCGCGGCTGGGCTGGCCCACGGGCTCCTCATGGTCCTCATCGGCGTTGAGGTCTTCCGGTGGCACGCCGACGCGCGGGCTTTCCTCGTCGACAGGCCCGCGATCGACCTCTCGGAGCAGCTCCGCAACCTCGACTGGGCCCGCGGCGCGATCCTGGCGATCGGGCTGGCGGTATACGGCCTCGCGGCGGTCGGGCTGGTGGCGGCGCTGCGGCGGGCGTTCCACCATGGCACCGCGGTGGCGGCCTTTGCCGCCTGCTTCTTCATGCTCGTGCATTCGGAGTGGAATCTGCCGGAGCTCGAGTGGCTGGCCGGGTGGAACCAGGTCGGCGCGGCATTCGCGGCCGTCGCGGCGTGCCTGGCGCTGGCCGCCGCGGTCTCCCGCTACGCCACGCCGCAGGAGGGCCGCCGCCCGATGGCCATCGCCTACGAACTTCTCGCCCTGGGCGTGGTCCTGGGCCTGTACCTGACGGAAGTCTCGCGGGCGGCGCATTACTCGGGGGAAGGCCATGGCAGCCCCTACCTGCCCGAGATGTCGGTCTTCTCGCTCATGGCCGCGGGCTTTGCCGTGATGGCGGGGCTGGTGGTCCTTCGCGGACTGTGGATCCGGAGCCTCGCCCACCGCGCGGCAGGCCTGGCGGCGATGGCGGTCGGCGTGATCCTGCTGGCGCTGGTCAGCTTCTCGGGGCAGGGGGGGTATCTGACGATCCTCTGGCAGCCGCGGGGCGTGGCTTTCCTGCTCCTTGTGGCGGCGATGGCCCTGGCGGCAGTCGGGTACGCCCGGCGGTTGCCGAAGGCCTCCGAGGAGCGGACCATCGTCTGGCCGGTCCTGGCGGTGCTCGTGCACGTGGTGGTGCTGGCGTGCTTCACGCTGGAGGCCGAGGACTTCTGGGCGGCGCGGGCGAGCGTGTGGTTCCCGAACGAAGAGGTGCACGCGTGGTACGCGCGGCAGGCGACGCTGTCGGTGGGATACGCCCTGTACGCCTTCGCGCTATTGGCGGTGGGCATCCGGCGCCGCCGCGCGATGCTCCGCATCCTGGCCCTGGTGATCTTGGGCGGGACGCTCGGGAAGGTGATGCTGCTAGACCTGTCGCGGCTGGAGGCGATCTGGCGGATTTTGTCGCTGGCGGGGCTGGGGGTGCTGCTGCTGGCGGCGTCGTTCCTCTATTATAAGTATCGCCATATCATTTTCGGCGCGGAGGCGGCCGCCACGGCCGCCAAGGAGAGTTCCGATGCCAAGATCGACGGTTAGCGTTTGCCGGCCGGGCGGCATGCTCACGCTGCTTCCGCGTCCGCGCGGTGGGTCTCCTGACCCACCGCGCAGGGATGAGGTGACGCCGGCCAGTAAGTACACGCCCGCGGCGGGTCAGGAGACCCGCCGCGCACAGCGGCGCCGAGACGTGCACCTGTTCGTAGCGGCGCTGATCGGCCTGGCGGGCCTCGCGGCGAATACGGCCCGGGCCGACTTCGACCCCGAGGCGTGGAGCTTCTACCGCGACGTCAAGGTGGC
>JAPLML010000646.1 GCA_026387055.1 Planctomycetota bacterium
CATGGTGGCGACGCGGTGGACCTATTTCTTCGGCGCCGGCCAGACGGAGGGCGACCCCGACCGCAAGGACGTGCTCGGCGGCAAGGGGGCCAGCCTGGCCGCGATGAGCCGGGCGGGCCTGCCTGTGCCGCCGGGGTTCACCCTTGCGACGGAATGCTGCCGGCGGTTCCTCCAGGCCGACGGTCGGTGGCCGGAAGGGCTCGACGAAGAGGTCCGGTTGGGCCTGGCGCGGTTGGAGGAAGCCACGGGCCGCCGGTTCGGCTCGGCCGAAAAGCCGCTGCTGGTGTCGGTCCGCTCGGGCGCGCCCGTGTCGATGCCGGGGATGATGGACACGATCCTCAACTGCGGCCTGGCGCCCGAGATGGCTCAAACCGACCCGGCGCGGTTCTGGCCGGTGTGCGTCGGGTTCATCCGGATGTTCGCGCGGACGGTGGCGGGCATCTCGGCGGAGGAGTTCGACGCGGTCGAGAGGGCGGTAGCGTCGGCGTCCGTGCCTCATCGCGCCTCCGCCCAGCGGACGCCCGACGCGTGGCAGGCCCTCGCCGAGCGCTTCGAGCGGCTCTACGTCGAGCGGACCGGCCGGCCGTTCCCGGCGGACCCGTGGCAGACGCTCCGGGAGTGCATCGAGGCGGTCTTCCGGTCGTGGAACAGCGCGCGGGCCGTGGCGTACCGGCAGGCCCACGGCATCGCCGCCGGCGATGGCACGGCCGTGAACGTCCAGGCCATGTTCCCCTCCGAGGTCTCGGGCATCCTCTTCACGGTGAACCCGAACGACATGGCGGCCGAGGAGATGATCATCGAGTCGTCGTACGGCCTGGGCGAGTCGGTCGTCTCGGGCGACGTGCACCCGGACCGTTTCACCGTGGCCCGCAAGGGCCTGGCGATTCGTCAGGCGGCCCTGGGCCACAAGGTGCGGCTGGTGGCGGCCCTGGGCGACGCGCGGGTGGTGGACCCCGACGCGCCGTCGCTGACGGCGGCGCAGGTCCGCGAGGTGGCCGAGATCGGCCTGAAGATCGAGGCGTTCTTCGGCGGGCGGCCGATGGACATCGAGTGGGGCCTCTCGGAGGGGCGGTTCGCGCTTCTCCAGGCCCGCCCGATCCGCGGCCTGGAGATCGTTGAGGACGTCGAGATCGGCCGGGAAGAGGAGATCCACCGCCTGCGCGAGCTCGCGGGCGACAAGCGCAAGGTCTGGGTGCTCCACAACCTGGCCGAGACGCTGCGGTTCCCGATGCCGCTGACGTGGGATATCACGCACCGCTTCATGAGCGGCGACGGCGGCCTCGGACGTATGTACAAAGATTTTGGCTATCGGCCGGGGCGCGACGGCTTCCTGGAGCTCATCTGCGGGCGGATCTACGCCGACCCCGACCGGGCGGCGAGCCTGTTCTGGGAAGGGATGCCGCTGACGTACGACCTGGCGGCGGTTCGCCGCAACCCGAAGCTCCGGGAGTCGGCGCCGACGCGGTTCGATCCCGACCGGGCCACGGGGCGGTTCTTCCTGGGGCTGCCGGGCCTGGTGGTCGCGATGCTGCGGGCGTCGCGCCGGATGCGGGAGCTTCGGCGCACGGCGGTCGAGCGCTTCGAGAAAGAAGTGCTGCCGGCGTACCTCGCGTGGCTGCGGGAGAAGCGCGGCCGGCCCCTGGCGTCCCTGTCGGAGGCGGACCTGCTGGCCGAGCTCCGCGAGCGCCTGGGGCGGGTGATCGACGAGTTCGGCGGGGAGTCGCTCAAGCCGGGGTTCTTCGGCGGCATGGCCCTGGCGGCCCTGCGCGAGCGGCTGTGCCAACTGATGGGCCAGGAGGCGGGGACGCGCGAGGCCTTCACCCTCACGCAGGGGCTCGGCGGCGACACGACCGTCGAGCAGAACGTGCTGCTCTGTCGCGTGGCGCGGGGGGCCGCGCTCATGGCCGAGTTCTATAACCGCTTCGGCCACCGGGCGGTGGGGGAGATGGAGCTGGCCAACCCGCGATGGGAAGAGGACCCGTCGTACCTCAAGCAGATCCTGGCGGTCTATCTCGATGAGAACGCCCCGTCGCCCGAGGCGATGCACCGGGCGAACGCCGAGGGCCGGCGGGCGGCCGAGGCGCGCCTGCCGGAGATGCTCCGCGAGGGGGGCGGGAGCAGTTTCCTCGAGGAGGTCGCCGCCAACCTGGCCGACGCCAAGGCGATGCTTCCCTACCGCGAGATCGGCAAGCACTATCTGATGATGGGCTACCAGGCGATTCGGGCGGTGCTCCTGGAGCTGGGGCGGCGGTGGGGCCTGGGGCGCGACCTCTTCTTCCTGCGCCTCGACGAGCTCGCGCGGTACCCGGACGAGCGCGAGGCCCTGGCCGCGAAGATCGCCGCCCGCAAGGTCCGCTGGCAGTCGGCCAAGCGCCTCGAGATGCCGGGGGTGATCGACTCGAAGGAACTCGACGCGCTGGGCCTGACGCAGCCGCTGGAGGCCGCCGCCGACATGGCCGCCGAGCCGATCGCCTCCGGCGTGGCGACGGGGCCGGCCCGCGTGATCTTCAGCCCCGACGAGGCGGCGGGCGCGTGCACCGACTACATCCTGGTCTGCCCGTCGACGGACCCGGGCTGGACGGCGCTCTTTGTCCACGCGCGGGGCCTGGTGGTGGAGCAGGGGGGCATGCTCAGCCACGGGGCGATTGTCGCGCGCGACTTCGGCATCCCGGCGGTCGTCTGCCCCGGCGCGACCCGCACGATCGCCGACGGGCAGACCATCCGCGTGGACGGCAACCGCGGGCGGATTACGCTGATCGACAAGACAGGAGTCGCGCACGTTTAATCCCATGAAAGGCTGCCTCCGAACCTGTAGGTTCTTGGGTGGTAGTAAGAACCAAGGACCAGGAAGGAGACAGCCATGAGAAAGCAGTATGCGAGTGTAGCGTATGGCGGGATGGACGTCCACCTTAACTTC
>JAPLML010000604.1 GCA_026387055.1 Planctomycetota bacterium
GAACATCTGGTTCCAGGCCGTCAGGTCGCCCTGGATGAGGTTGAAGTTCGACCCGTTGTGGATGACGTCGTACTCCTCCTTGGCCCCGCCGAGGTAGCTCGCCATGAAGTCTTCGCCCAGCCGCTCCGCGGGGTTGTACAGGCCCCAGTAGAGCCCGTCGACGTAGAGGTGCACGAAGGTGCCGTGCGACCCCGGCCAGCCCATGTCGAGCTGCGTCCGGCGGGACCACTCGTCGATGATGAACTGGGCGTTGCCCCCGGAGCCGACGTAGGAATCGTTGAAGCCTGACCGCAGGATGATGCTGTCGAACGACGTGACTGCCCCGTCGCCGAACAGGTCGTAGTTCAGCTTGGCATCCCCGTACTCGCTTCGGAAGAAGATCCGGAAGGAATGCTTGCCGTACTCCGCGTGGCGGCCCCAGCCGCCGTAGATCCGGACCCCCGCGTCGACCTGGAACCCCGGCGTGCCGTCCGGGTTGATCAGCTCGAACGACCCTGGCACTTCCAGGCCGTCGGTCATGGTGTTGGAGTAGATGCCGGCGGGCCCGAACATGTCGGGGATGCTCGTGACGATTGACATCGTCGGGATCGCCATCAGGTCGTTCTTGATGGTGGCGGCGTACAGCGGGTCGTTGACGACGTTCGGATCCACCTGGTAGTCCGCCGGGAAGGAGCCCCAGGAGGTGGGATATCCCGCCGGCGAGGCGGGCTGGCGGATCACGTCGTCCAGGAAGAGGTACGTCTGCGTGTCGACGTTGCTCGGCTCGTAGCCGGTTCTGTAAGCGGCGGCCCGTAGGACCGTCGTCTTCGTGATGTGGATCGGGCCGGTATAGACGGTGCCGGTGGTCGCCGTCGGGGTGCTCCCGTCGAGGGTATAGCGGATGGTGGCGCCCGGCGTGGCCGTGGTGATCGCCAGGTCGAACGGGGCCGTGTAGAACCCGCGGTCGTGGTCGAACTTCGTGTCGGCCACGAAGGCGTAGTCGGCGGCGAAGTTCGGGGTGCCGGGGCTCGCCGTCGCAAAGTAGTGCAGGCCGGCGCTCGCGATGTCGGTGTCCACCAGCTCCGGCAGGATGAGAAAATCGCTGCTCGAGGCGCCGTAGTTCAGCCCCTGGATCGCCAGGACGTTCGTCCCGACCCGCAGCAGCCCGAGCCGCGACGAGACGTCGATCTCCTCGTACGTCGTCGCATTGGCCTTGGTCCGATCGGCGGTGGCCGACGAGTTCCACGCGGGCGTCCCGGTGGCGAAGCGGCGGGCGATCTCCGTCCCGTTCAGGTATGCCACGAACCCGTCGTCGTACTTCATCTTCAGGAGGAGCGAGTTGTACTGGGCGAGGTTCGTGAGGTCGAACGGAAGGCGGACGTACGCCGTGGCGTTGACCTTGTACATTGCGGCCTGGACGTCCGTATGGATCAGGCTCTCGAAGGTCACCGTGCCGCCGGACGGGACGGGCGGGCTTTGCACGGCCAGGCCGCCGACCGGCGTGTCGCCGATGAGTTTGTAATCGGTATAGTTGAATATGTGGTCCTGGCGTTCGCCCGAGGCGGCGAAGACCTCGACCTCCGCGCCGACACTGCCCTGGAACCAGACGAGCCGGACGGGGTACTGCCCCGCCGCCGGGAAGCTGAAGGCCCCCCACGTGTCCGCCGCGCCGCGGCTGCCCTGGTAATCGATCAGGTTGTCGCCCGTCGCCATCGTCGAGGCGTTGTACTTCCAGGTGGTCGTGGCCCCGGTGATGGCCAGGCTGAACCCGTCGTCGGAGTTGACGCCGAAGGTGTAGACGCCCGCCTGCGGGACCGTGAGCCAGCCCGTGGCCTCCATCACGAGGTTCGTCGTGTAGGAGTAGGGCGGGGTGACGCCGGGCACGTTCCGCCCGTTGTTGAAATGGGCGTCGCCGCCGTTGTTGTAATAGTTGACCGAGGGGGCGTTCTCGCCGTAGACCGTCGGGTCCCGGAGGTTGGCCGGCGTGCTGATGACGCTCTCGGCCTGCGTCAGGTTCCCGACGCTGATGTTGGCCAGGTACGTGCGGACCGCCCAGCCGGGGATGGGCCCCTCAAACCCCACGCCGCTCGTGCCGCGCAGCGTCCACCCCGAGTCGTCGAAATCCCAGGTCGTCCAGCTCTGCCCGAGGTTGCTGTTGGCGGGGATGAGGACGGCCGTGGCGGCGTCCGGCCCCACCAGCGTCTTGGCGACGATGCTCTGGCCGATGCCGTACGAGACGTCCGGAAACTGCTGCGGATACTGCGGCGCGTACTCGCAGGCGATCGTGTGCCCGTCGGGCTCCACCAGCGCCAGGTAGTCGCCCCCGGCGCCGAGCTTGAAGTTCGTGTGCAGCTCCACGCCGGTCGTGATGTTCTTGTCGGAGGCGAACACCACGAGGTATCCTCCCGCCGCCACCGCCCTCGTCGGGAACCGCCACTTCGTCAGGTTCGAGGCCGAGTCGGTCAGGTAATAGCCGATGAGGTTGGCGGTCGCCGGGCCCGTGTTGCAGATCTCGATCCAGTCGGAGTACGCGCCGTCCTTGTCCTTCAGCCCCTTCGTGTTGTCGGCCAGGAACTCCGAGATGACGAAGTTGCTGGCCAGGAGCAGGCGGGGCTCCATGGCTTCCAGGACGGGAACGGCGCGGATGGGCCGAGCGGGCTTCCGACGCATTCAGACCTCCATCAGGCGCGGCTCACGAAGTGTTGCCGTCGCAGGGATGGTGTCCCTGCCCCCCCAGTGCGGGCGCGGCCGGTTCTCAGGAAGTGACCTCACCGGCCCACGGTATTATACACCAGATATCCGCCCCATTTCATAATTAGGGTTTGCCCGGGTGATTTTCAAGGGGTATTTTTGGTGTTTCCAGGGGTTTCCGGCGGGTGTGGCACGGCCGGCTTGTCCGGCCGTGGGGAATCTGGCCGGCGCTCTGCCACGGCCGGACAAGCCGGCCGTGCCAGTCGCCGCGGCGACCTATCGGGACAATGCCACACTCGCCAAACACGTACCCCCTCGTGGGGGGGTGAGGGGGACAATCTAGGATGCGTGCCGTTGCTCCTCCCCGACGGTATCCTTATAATGCCATCATCCGTTTTGGCGGCACCGGGAACTGCGAGAAACCCATGAATCCCATCCCTCTTGCCTTCACAGGGCTTGTGCTCCTGTCCTTTGGAGCCGGCGTCTCCGGCGCTGTGCCGGCGAAGTTCGAGATGTCTTTCACGGCGACCGCCCGCGAGGACGCCGTCGCCTGGCAGCAGCGGGCGCGGGCCCGCCTCCTGGAACTTGTTGAGAAGCAGGCCCCCCGCGCCCGCGCGGCCGACGTGCCCATCGACTTCAAGCTCGGCCAGCCTCAGGACAAGGGAGAGTACACACTTTACCCGGCGACCTTCCAGGGGAACGATAAGACGCGTTTCTCCGCCCTCCTCGCCGTGCCGAAGGGGCAGGGGCCCTTTCCGGCGATGGTCTGCCTGCACGGACACGGCGGCGCGGCGGGGAAGGTCTTTGACCCGAAGGAGTGCTACCACGCCTTCGCCGACCGCTTCGCCCGCGGCGGGTACGTGGTGCTGGCCCCGTCGCTCCTGCACCGCAAGTACGCCGCCATGGTCCTGTGGGACCTCATGCGGTGCGTCGACATCCTACAGTCGCGGCCGGAAGTCGATCCGCAGCGGGTCGGCGCCGCCGGACTCTCGATGGGCGGCGAGTGGACGATGTGGCTGGCCGCCTGCGACCCGCGGATCAAGGCCGCGGTCATCAGCGGATGGATGTGCACCACCGCCGGGGTCTTCTCGGTCCCCAACTGCGAGTGCTGGGTGCTGCCGGGCTTCGTCGAACTCATGGACGTAGGCGAAGTCAACCTGCTGATCGCCCCGCGGCCGGTCCTCTTTGAAAGCGCCGAGAATGACGGCTGTTTCCCGGTCCGCTACACGAAGGAGGGGTTTGCCCGTATCCTCGCCGGGTACAAGGTCTTCGGTGCCGAGACGGCCGCCGCCCACGACGTCTTTCCCGGCGTCCACGAGTGGCACGGCACGCTGGCGTTTCCGTTCATCGACAAGGCCCTCGGCGGCCGTGCCGCCCAGTAGGCGGGGCGCACTTCGCGCTCGTTTAGCCGCGGTCGGTATCGTTTGGCCGCGGCCGGTATCGTTTAGCCGCGGCCGGCACGGCCGCGATAATTGTTCGTCGCCGTACCGGCGACGGCTAAACACGGCCCGTGTGGCCCTGGCCAGGCAGGCCCCGGCCTGCACGATTGGTGCGCGGCGGGTCTCCCGACCCGCCGCGCAGCAACCGCCGCATGCAACAGGATCAGGAGGACCTATGCTTCGCATCGCGTTGGGGGTTCTTGCAGTGGCACTCACCGCGGTCGCCGCCGGCTGCGCCCAGGGCGCCCGCACGGCCAGCCCGATCCTGGACAACGTCCGGCGCATCGTCTTCCTGGGCGACAGCATCACCTATGGTGGAAACTACATTGATTATCTGGACGCCTGCCTGGCTACCCGCCTGCCGGACCGCCGCTACGAGCTCATGAACCTCGGCCTGCCGAGCGAGACGGTCTCCGGCCTTTCGGAACCCGGCCACGCGGGCGGG
>JAPLML010000015.1 GCA_026387055.1 Planctomycetota bacterium
TCATCCAGCGCGTGAACCTGTTCGAGAAGATCAAGATTCCGGAGGCGCGCGAGGCGATCCGCGTCATCCGCATCCGCCTCGGCGACGAGATGACCGCGGCCGTGGGGCGCGCGAAGATCGCCAAGGCCAAGTTCGGCGAAGAAGAGTCCGCCGCCGCCAACGGGTTCGCGCTGGCCGGCGAGGAGGGCTCGGCGCCATGATCGTTCCGATGCGCAAAGTCTACCTCGTGGCCCGCCGGGCAGGTCGCGACCGCCTGCTCGAGGCCTTGCGGCACCTCGGCCTCGTGCACCTCCAGGCCGTCGATTCCGCCCGTGCCGTGGCCGACGAGGAGACGCTCAGCGCGATCGACCGCTACCGACGCGCCCTCCAGATTCTCCGTAACACGAGCCCCGCCGGCGGACCGCTGGACCTCGCGCCTGCCGTCGCGGCCGATGAGGTGCTCCGCATCCAGCGCGAGAGCATCGAGCGGGCGAATCGCCTGTCGAACCTGCACCACCAGCTTCAGCAGCTGGCCCTGTGGGGCGACGTGCGGCTGGAGCAGTTCGAGGCTCTTCGCGCCGCCGGCATCGAGCCGCGGTTTTTCGCTGTCCCGCGCGATACGGTTCGCGAAATCCGCGCCGAGTGCGTGCACCCCCTCGGCCCGTGGCCGAACAAGCGGACGCTGGTCGCCGTCATCAACCGTGCCGGTGAGATCGAGGCGCCCGAAGGTTCGGAAGCCATCCCCCTGCCCTCGCGCGACCGGCCGAGCATCCGGGCCGAGGCGGCGGAGATTGACGCCGCCCTGAAGGCCGACGCGGCGAAACTCGCCTGCCTCGTGCGTCACGACGGCGCGATGGAGGCGGAGCTCGCCAGGCTCCGCGAGCATGCCGCCTGGACCATCGCGACGCGAAGCTCCCTCGACGGCGAACACCTGTACGCCCTGCGGGGCTGGGTGCCTGCCGACCAGGCGGACCGCCTCGCGCCGGACCTCGCGGCACAGGGCATTGAGGCGGCGGTCGAGGCCCTGGAGCCTGAGCCGGGCGAGGAGCCGCCCACGCTCATCCAGTACCCGTGGTGGGCCCGGCCGATGGAGTGCCTTTTCAAGATCCTCGGCACGGTACCCGGGTACGCCGAGTTCGACGTCTCGGCGATGTTCATGATCTTTCTGCCGGTCTTCTCGGCCATCCTGATCTCGGATGCCGGGTACGGCCTTGTGTACTTGGTGCTGCCGATCATCTTCTACCGCAAGCTGGCGAGCATGGGGGCGGCGCCGCTGGCGCAACTGATCATCGTGATCGGCGTCTTGTCGCTCATCTGGGGCATCGTGACTTGCAGCTTCTTCGGCTTCGATATCTCCGCGCTTTTCGGGCGCCAGGCCCCGTTCCTCGCGGTCAACATGACGAAGGAGAGCATGGGCTTCCTGATGTTCCTCAGCATCCTGCTGGGTGCCATTCACCTTTGCATGGCGCATCTGTGGAAGGCCAAGGCCAACTTCCCTCACCCGCGGTTCGTAGGCAACCTCGGCTGGGCCATCTGGTTCTGGGGCATCTATGGACTTGTGAGCATGTTCCTCCTGAAGACGGGGTTCTCGGAATCCACGATGCCGCCGTATCCCTGGTTCCTGCTGGTGGGCGGGAGCCTGGCGGTCCTTTTCGCCGACCCGGGCTATGACCTGAAGCGCCTGGCCGGCATGCGGAGGTTCGTGGGCAACGCCGGGTGGGCGGTGGCATTGTGGGGGCTGTATGCCCTGATCTGGCATGGCCTGTTCCTGAGGGGCAAGGTTTCGGTGGATCACCCCTTCATGCACACGGCCTGGATGTACTACCTCATCGTCGGGGGCGCGGCGGCGCTGATCCTGGCCCCGCCCGGCGGGAGGCAGCTCAAGGAGATGGGACTGGGGCTGGCGAATTTCCCCTTGTCGGCCATCGGCACGTTCGGTGACACGGTCAGCTACGTCCGCCTCATGGCCATCGGCCTGGCGGGGTGCGCCCTGGCCGGGGCTTTCAACGACATGGGCGGGCGCCTGCCCTGGTTCGGCATGATCCCGGTCGTGATGGCGGGGCACGCCATGAACGTCTCCCTGTCGATCATCTCGCTCTTTGCCCACGGCGTGCGGCTCAACATGCTGGAGTTCTCGAACAACCTCGGGATGCAGTGGAGCGGATATTCCTACGAACCCTTTTCCAGCAGGCACGGTCAGGAGAGTTGACAATGGATGC
>JAPLML010000769.1 GCA_026387055.1 Planctomycetota bacterium
TGGCCTTCCACCGGCGGCTCTCGCAGATCTCCGGCAACGCGTTCCTCTGCAAGTCCCTGGAGATCTCGCACTCCAGACGCAGCAGATCCGCTATGTGGCCTGGCTGGACGCCGCGCGGGTGCAGAAGTCCATCCGGGAGCACCGGCAGATCCTGGCGGCGCTGGCGCGGCGGAGCACGGCGGCCTACGAGCAGGCGCTCGTGACGCACCTGGCGGGCGGAAAGGGAGACTACCAGCGTATCTATCCCGTCGGGGGCGGCGGGGAGCGCGCGCACTTCAAGCATGGCGTCCGGACGGCCCGGCGGCGGGCGGCCCGGCGCGAGGAGGAGACGCATGCGTAGCCTATGGAGTCGGGGGTGGATCCTGGCCGTGGTGTGTGTGCTCTGCTTCGGCGCGCTGCCGGTCGGGGCGCAGGAGTATCCCAGCAAGCCCATCGAGGTGATTGTCGGGGCCGCCCCGGGAGGCGGAACGGACATGATTGCCCGGGCCGTGGCCGACGTGGCCCCCAAGTACGTGGGGCAGCCTCTGGTCGTGGTGAACAAAGTGGGAGCCGCCATGACCATCGCCGCGCAGTACGTGGCCAGCGCGAAGCCGGATGGCTATACGCTGAACGTGGCGGGAGGCAGCGAGACGGTGGCCGTGCCCCACTTCCGGAGCCTCCCCTTCGACCCTATCAACGATTTCGAGCCCATCATCCGGTTCATCATCGAGCGCGTGGGCTTCTATGTGAAGGCCGACAGTCCCTGGAAGACCATGAAGGACTTCGTGGCGGATGCGAAGCAGAACCCCGACAAGTACTCGTATGCCCATGCGGGTGTCGGCGGCATCCATCACGCCACCATGCTGGCCGTCGAGAAGCGGGCGGGCATCCGCCTGACCGCCGTGCCGCACAAGGGGGGAGCGGAGAACTTGGCTGCCCTGGCCGGAGGCCACGTGAACATGGCGATCGCCTCGCCGAACGAGGCCTACGCCCTGGTGCAGGCCGGGCGGGTGCGCCCCCTGGCCAACGCCTCGCTAAAGCGGTCGGCGACGGAGCCGGACACGCCGACCCTGCGCGAGGTGGGAATCGACGTCTACATCGAGAACCAGAAGGGATTCGTCTTCCCGAAGGGCACCCCGAAACCCATCGTCCAGAAGCTCCACGACAGTCTTCGGAAGGTCTTCGATGATCCGCAGTTCAAGGCCAACGCCGAGAAGCTGAAGCTGGAGCTGGCGTACCTCAACGGCGAGGATTTCCGCAAGGCCCTGAAGGCGATGTACGACCAGATCGGCGAGGCGGTGAAGAAGTAGCATCGACACACCCGGGGGTATTGCCCATGACCGTGGATCGGGTTCTTGGCGTGGGAGCCGTTCTCCTGGCGATTCCGGTCGCAGCGGCCTCGTGGGGATTTGGGGTGGGGAGCACCAAATCCCCCGGCGCCGGCTTCTGGCCGCTGCTCATCGCGCTGACGATGGCGGGGCTGGGTACCATGCTCATCGTACGTCCGGGCTACGCGCACCCCTCGGCCGCGCCCCCGGGCTCGCGCTGGGGGAGATTCGGCATCGCGCTGGGGACACTCGCCTTCTACGTGGTTGCCCTGGAGCCGCTCGGGTACCTGCCGGCCACCACCGTCCTGCTGCTCGTCCAGCTCCGCTGGGTGGAGAGCCGCTCCTGGCGGTCGAGTGCCTGGACCGCGGTCCTGACGGCGCTCATCTCGTTCCTCCTCTTCCGTGTCCTGCTCAAGGTTCCCCTTCCTGCCGGCGTACTCCCACTGCCCAGGGGCTGGTAGGGTCGGTTCATTAGGAGCGACGTTGGATACCATCGGTCCCCTGTTCCACGGTTTTGCCGTTGCCCTGACTCCTGGGAATCTCCTGGCCGTGCTCCTGGGGACCTTCATCGGCACGGTGATCGGCGTCCTGCCCGGCTTGGGGCCGACCGCATCCATTGCCCTCCTGCTGCCGGTCACGATCGGCATGGACATGGTGCCGGCCCTGATCATGCTGGCGGGGATCTACTACGGGGCGATGTACGGGGGGTCGACGACCTCCATCCTGGTCAACATCCCGGGCGAGGCCGCCTCCGTCGTCACGTGCATCGACGGGTACCAGATGGCGCGGCAGGGGCGGGCGGGCCCGGCGCTCGGGATGTCGGCCTTCGGCTCGTTCATCGGCGGCACCGTCAGCGTGGTGGCGGTGATGCTGATCTCTCCGTTCCTGGCCGAGGCCGCCCTGAAGTTCGGGCCGCCCGAGATGTTCGCGCTGCTCTTCTTCGCCTTCACCTGCATCGGCGGCCTGACCGGAAAGTCACGGGCGCGCGGTCTCCTCATGGCGTGCGTCGGGTTGCTGCTCGGCTCGATCGGGACGGATGATATCCAGGGGGTGGACCGGTTCGTCTTCGGGACGCTCTACCTGCGGGACGGGATCGGTCTGGTCCCGC
>JAPLML010000687.1 GCA_026387055.1 Planctomycetota bacterium
CCTCCTGGTGGTGTGCAACAAGTGCAACAAGGGGGTCCGGGTGGGCTTCCGCAAGGAAACCGATGGCTCGAAGCACCGCGTGTGCCGCAAGTGCGGCGCCGACCTCGGGGAGCTGTAATACGCCATGGTGCGAATGCAGGAACGTTACCGCAACGACATCGTGCCGGTGCTCCGGGAGAAAACCGGCCGGCAGAACGTGATGAGCCTCCCGCGCCTCGAGAAAATCGTGGTGTCGATGGGGCTCGGCAAGTCGCGCGACGAGCCGAAACGCGTCGAGGCGGCGGCCGAGGACCTCGCCATCATCACGGGGCAGCGGCCGGTCATCACGAAGGCCAAGAAGAGCGTGTCGGCCTTCCGGCTGCGCGAGGGCGTGAACATCGGCTGCATGGCGACGTTGCGCGGCAGGCGGATGTACGAGTTCCTGGATCGCCTGATCAACTTGGCGATGCCCCGGTTCCGCGACTTCCGCGGCCTGGACCCCGACGCCTTCGACGGGCGCGGCAACTACAACATGGGCATGAACGAGCAGATGGTTTTTCCGGAGATCCGGGTCGACAAGGTGCAGTTCCAGCAGGGCATGAACATTGCGTTCGTGATTCGCAGCAGCCGGTCGGACCAGGAATCGCGGTGGCTGCTGGAAGCCTTCGGGTTCCCGTTCCGGCGCGAATAGTCTATTTTGCCCCCGGTGAACACACCGGGGGCCATAAGCGGAGAAGGCATGGCGACGAAAGCCCAACGATTGAAGGCGAAGCGCGAACCGAAGTTCTCCACGCGGCGGCAGCGCCGGTGCGAGTTGTGCGGCCGGCCGCGCGCCGTGTATCGCAAGTTCAGCATCTGCCGCATCTGCTTCCGGAACCTGGCCCACCTGGGCCAGATTCCAGGCGTGCGGAAGGCTTCCTGGTAACTGGCTCAAGGAGACCAGAGAGCGATGAATAAAGACTCCATCGCTGACATGTTGACGCGGATTCGCAACGGCCTCCAGCGGCGTAAGGCCTCGGTGGACGTCCCCGCGTCCAACATCTGTCGGGGCATCCTGAACGTGCTCAAGGCCGAGGGATACATCCTCGGCGTCGACGCGATCCAGGACGGGCGTCAGGGCGTCCTGCGGGTGCACCTGAAGTATGGCCCGGACGGCGAGCAGGTTTTGTCGCACATCCGGCGCGAATCCAAGCCCAGCCGGCGTTTCTACAGGAAGGCGGACGACACGCCGCCGGTGCTGGGCGGCCTGGGGATCGCCATCTATACGACGCCCCAGGGGATCCTCAGCGACCGCCAGACCCGGCGTCTCAAAGTCGGCGGCGAACTGCTCTGCACCATCTGGTAAGTGCCGCCCCTCAAGGGGCGGGAAGAGGATGCGATGTCTCGAATCGGAAAACGGCCGGTGCCCATCCCGGACAAGGTCAAGGTGACCGTCCAGGACAGCACCGTCAAGGTCGAGGGGCCGAAGGGCAAGCTCGAGTGGGCGTTCGACCGCGCCCTGAAGGTCGTGGTCGACGGCGCGAAGAAGGAACTCCGCGTCGAGCGCCCCGACGACGAGCGCCGCAGCCGCGCCCTGCACGGCCTGACGCGGGCCCTGATCGCTAACATGGTCCAGGGC
>JAPLML010000062.1 GCA_026387055.1 Planctomycetota bacterium
CGCTGCCCGTCGTCTCGGCGCTCGCGCTGACGCTGGCCTTTCCCCCGGCGGACTGGTCGCCCCTGGCCTACGTCGCCCTCGTGCCGCTCGTCGTGGGGGCGCTGCGCGCGAAGTCCAACCGCGACGCCTTTGGGGCGGCGCTGGTCGGCGGCCTGGTCTTCTACGGCATCAACCTGTACTGGATCCAGCCGATCACGACGGTCGGGTACCTCGCGCTCCTGCCCTACCTGGCGCTCTACTGGGCCGTGTTCGGGTGGGGCGTGCGGCGGATCGGCCGGGCGACGCGCGTGCCGCTGACGCTCCTGGCGCCCATCCTCTGGGTGGCGCTGGAGTACATCCGCGGGTGGATGATCTCGGGCCTGCCGTGGATCTACGTCGGCCACACGCAGTACGCGAACCTGACACTCATCCAGACGGCCGACGCCGTCGGCGCGTACGGCGCGAGTTTCCTGTGCCTCATGACCTCGGGCCTGATGGCGGACCTCCTGGTGCGGCCGCTTCTCATTCCGCAGGCCGGCGCGGCAGGTGAAGGCTCCGGCGCGGGCGGCAGCCCCGCACGCCTGAGCCGCACGCTGGTCCTGATGGTGGTCGTCACGCTCGCCGCCTGGGCCGGCACGATCGGCTACGGCGTGTGGCGGCTCGGCCAGCCGGCAACGCGCGAGGGGCCGGTCGTTGCGTCGGTCCAGACGTGCGTCCCGCAGGAAGTCAAGCAGGAGGCCCGCCTCAAGCAGATCGAGCAACTCGAGGAGGAGATGCTGGCCGGCCAGATCGCCCTTACGGAGCAGGCCGTGGCCGAGGCGAAGGCCGCCGGCCTCAAGGTCGACTTGGCGGTCTGGCCCGAGACGATGGTCCCCGGCATCATGGGCCAGGACTTCCTCGAGGCCGACCTCTCGAAGCGCCTGAGCGACGCCGGGATCCTCAGCGTCTTCCAGTATCTCCAGCAGCGCTCGCGGCTCTACTGGTCGCTCATCCAGCAGGAATCCCGCCAGATCCAGGCGCCGATCCTCTTCGGGGCCCGCAAGGTCCAACTGGAAAGCGCCTACCGGCTGCCTGGCGGCGGGTTCATGCCGCGCGGGCCGACGTTCAACACCGCCTTTCTCGTCTCCCCCGACTCGAAGCCCTTCGTCATGGACCACGAGTACTCGAAGGTCCACCTGGTGCCCTTCGGCGAGTACGTCCCCTTCACGCGGTCCTGGCCCTGGCTCTACACGCAACTTCGGTCCTTTACACCCTATGAATATGATTACAGCCTTACGCCCGGCGACGAGGCCCAGGCGCCGTTCGTGCTGCGGTACGACGGCCGCGAGGCCCGCTTCCGGGTCGCCATCTGCTATGAGGACGCGATGGGCTACCGCATCCGCGACATGACCCGCTCGGCCGACCCGTCGCGCCCGAAGGCCATCGACTTCGTCGTCAACATCTCCAACGACGGATGGTTCCACGGCTCGATCGAGCTCGACCAGCACCTGAACCTGTGCGTCTTCCGGGCGATTGAGAACCGCGTGGCGGTCGTGCGGTCGGTCAACACCGGCATCAGCGCCCTCATAGCCCCGAGCGGGCGCATTGAAAAGGTTGTCGAAAAGGACGGCAACCGGCGGTACATTACCGGCGAGATCGCCGGCCGCCTGACGCTCGACGACCGCCTGGCGCCCTACACGCGCGTCGGCGACGTCTTCGCCCTGGCGTGCCTTAGCGCCGCGGCGGCCCTGGTGGCGGCGGCCGTCGTCCTCGGCAGGCGCCAGGCGCGCGCCTGACATGGGCCATGTGCCACGGGTTGTTTGTCAACGGACGTGTTTAGCGTCATACCAGATTGCCGGGTGGCACGGTCACGCGCCGTTGCGTGGCCGTGCATGGTCACGCGCGGCAGCAAGCACGG
>JAPLML010000154.1 GCA_026387055.1 Planctomycetota bacterium
GCCCCTCGGCTACGCCACGGGCCAGTTCGGCAAGAACCACTTGGGCGACAAAGACGAGTTCCTTCCCACCGTGCACGGCTTCGACGAGTTCTTCGGCAACCTCTACCACCTGAACGCGGAGGAGGAGCCAGAGAACCCCGATTACCCGAAGGATCCCCGGTTCCGGAAGGCATTCGGGCCGCGCGGTGTGCTGCACTGCTGGGCCGACGGCCAGGGCGGCCAGAAGATCGAGGACACCGGCCCGCTCACCAAGAAGCGGATGGAGACCATTGACGAGGAAGTGACGGACAAGGCGCTCGATTTCATTGACCGCACTCACGCGTCCGGCCAGCCCTTCTTCCTCTGGTACAACACCACTGCCATGCACTTCCGGACCCATTGCGCCAAGAAGCACGAGGGCAAGAGCGGCCAAGGATTCTACAACGACGTCATGGTCGCCCACGACGAGAACATCGGCCGGATGCTCGCCAAGCTCGACGAGTTGGGCATCGCCGACGATACGATCGTGATGTACTCGACGGACAACGGCCCCCACTACAACTCCTGGCCCGACGCCGGCATCACGCCCTTCCGCAGCGAGAAGAACACGAACTGGGAGGGCGGCTGGCGAGTCCCCGCCTTCGCCCGGTGGCCCGGGAAGTTCCCGGCCGGCACCGTGGTCAACGGCATCGTCTCGCACCAGGACTGGCTGCCGACGCTCCTGGCCGCAGCGGGCGAGCCGGAGATCAAGGCGAAGCTCCTCAGTGGCCACCAAGCCGGCTCCAAGACCTTCAAGGTCCACATAGACGGGTTCAATATGCTCCCGCATTTCACCGGCCAGGAGGCGCAAAGCCCGCGGAACTTCTTCTTCTACGTCAATGACGACGGCATGCTCGTCGCGCTGCGCGCCGGCGACTGGAAGATCGTCTTCGCCGAGCAGCGGGCAAAGCAGATGGCGTGCTGGGGCGAGCCGTTCGTGTCCCTCCGGCTCCCCAAGCTCTTCCACCTGCGCCGCGACCCCTTCGATCGGGCCGACGAGAACTCCAACACCTACTGGGACTGGGTCATCGACCATCTCTTCGTGTTTTACGGGGCCGCGCCCCTGGTGCAGCGGGAGATACAGTCGTTCAAGGAGTTCCCGCCACGCCAGAAGCCGACCTCGTGGAACATGGAGGGCGACCTCCAGAAGCTGCACGACGCCGCCGGCAGCGGCCCGCACTGAACGGAGTGGCGCTGGCCTGCCGCGCCCGGCTTCGCCCCCGGGCGCGGCAGAGCCGCGCCCGCCGCCCACGCACGGAGTGGCTCTCCCCCAACCCGAAAGGAGGCCCCATGCGGATCCCTGTACTGGCTGTCCTCGTGTCGGGTCTGCTCTGGCCCGCGGCTGCGGGCCTGACGGCGGAGGAGAAGGCCCCCTCGACCGGTGCGCCGGAGGAGAAGGCCCCCCCGACGGGCGCTCCGGAGGAGAAGGCCGGCGGCTCGGCGGACCTGGCCAAGAAGCTCGCCAACCCCGTCGCCAGCCTCATCAGCGTGCCCATCCAGCTTCGGCGACGTCCTCCAGAGCTTCTTCTTCTCGCCCCGGAAGCCCGTGGGCGGGTGGATTGTGGGCGTCGGCCCCGTGTTTGCATACCCCGCCGCGACCCACGACGCACTCGGCACCGGTAAGTGGGGCGCCGGGCCAACCGCGGTGCTCGTGAAGCAGAGCGGCCCGTGGACATGTGGTCTCCTCGCCAACCACGTCCAGTCCTTTGCCGGCGACCACGACCGCCCCGATGTGAGCACCACGCTCATCCAGCCCTTCCTCTCCTACAACTGGAAGACCGGCACCTCCGTCTCGCTCAACACCGAGTCCACCTACGACTGGCAAGGCCACCAATGGTCGGTGCCGATAAACTTCATGGTTCAGCAGTTGCTGATCTTCGGCAAACAACCCATCGCCTTCCAACTGGGCTATCGCTATTACGCGGAGAAGCCCGAGGACGGCCCGGAGTGGGGACTCCGATTCGCGGTCACGTTCCTGTTCCCGAAATAGATATGAAACACCCAACCCTCTTAGACCTGATACAACCTATGACATCCCAATCACGAGTTTGCCTGTCAGCATTTC
>JAPLML010000421.1 GCA_026387055.1 Planctomycetota bacterium
TAGCCGCTCACCGAGCCGAGGGCCACGCCGATGCCCGCGCCGATGGCCACCGCCACGAAACCGATCGTCATGGCCGTCCGGGCGCCGTACAGGATCCGCAGCACGATGTCCTGGCCCAACCGGTCCGTTCCCAGTGGATGCTGCCAGGACGGCGCTTCGTCGCGGTGCGGCAGCGACTCGTACCCCGGGTGCCGCGGCGTTGGGATCAGCGGGAACCAGGCGGACTCGGCCTGCGGCCGGCGCTCGAAGAAGTAGCCGTAGCGCCGCTCCGGCTCGCGGACGGCAGGGAGCGAGAGCGCCACGACCAGCCAGACGGCCGCATGGATGACCACTGCCCTGCCGAGCGGGCTCACCCCCGACCGCTCGGCCCACGCCCGCACGAGGCGGCGCGTCAGCGGCAGCGCGATCGCCAGCACAAACGCCAGCATGCCCGCGTATTCCAGGTTCGTCAGGTAATGGAAGATGGGCCACGAGACTTCGCCCTTCTCCTCCCACCGGATGGGCACCTCTCCCGCGAAGAACGGGGCCAGCACGGCGGCCAGGGCCAGGAGGAGGATGATCGCCAAGCTGATCATCGCGCCGGCGCGCCGGCGCAGTTGGCCCCACACGATCGCCCCGTACGAGCGCGACCGCGCCGTCGGCCCTGCTTCGGATGTCGGCACCAGGCTACTCATAGCGCACCCGCGGATCGGCCCACGCGTAGCAGATGTCGCCGATCAGGAGAAACACCAGCGTCAGCACGCCGTACAGCAGCGTCTCGGCCATGATCAGCGCCAGGTCCATGGCCAGCGACGCCCCCACCAGCAAGAGGCCCGTGCCCTGGATGCTGAAGATGCTCTCGATGATGACGCTGCCGCCGATGAGGCCGGGCAACGTCAGGACCATCGTGGTGATCATCGGCAGGAGGCTGTTGCGGAGGGCGTGATGGTACACGACGCGCCTCTCGGGCAGCCCCTTGGCCCGGGCGGTCCGCACGTAGTCGGCCCGCAGGTACTCCAGCAGACGCGCCCGCCCCATCTTCGCCAGGTACGCCAGGCCGCCGTACACCAGGCACACGACCGGCAGCGCGACGTGCCACAGGAGGTCGGCCGTGTACGCGCCCCACGAGAGCTTCTCGTAGCCGAACGAGTGGAGCCCCGCGATGGGGAACCAGTGCACCCCCAACCCGCCTTTGCCGAGGAAACCCAGGAGCACGGTCGCCGCGAGGATGCTCGGAACGCTCCACAGCCCCAGCAGGAAGAGCGACGAGATGCGGTCGAACACGCGGCCCTGGTACCGGGCCGACGCAAAACCCACCGGGATGGCCACCACGAAGATCAGGATTTCGGCGATGATGTTCAGCGTGGCGGTCACGGGAATCCGCTCGCCGATGAGCGCCAGCGGATTGCGGCTCCCGCCGGACGTGCGGTACTTGATGCTCTCGCCAAAGTCGCCCCTGCACAGCTTGCCGAACCAGACGCAGTAGCCGATGCCCGCGCTCGCGATCTTATCGGCGGCCTCCGCCGTCCAGCGCAGCGTGCCGCCGGGCTTCTCGGCGCCAGGCACGTCGGCCGGCGCCTTCCCCACACCCACCTTCTCCACACCGGGCTTCTCGGCCCCGGCGGCCGGCGGAAACAGCCAGTCGCGCACGTAGTGGTATTCCTTCAGGCCCAGGCGGTCGCAGATCTTGTCGGCGGTCTCTTTCATCGCCTTCGGATCGATGTTCCCCGACTGGTTGCGGATCATCGCCTCGATGGGGTCGCCCGGCGCCAGGCGCACAATGAAGTACGTGATCATCGTGATGCCGATCAGCGTGGGGATCATCAGGAGCAACCGCTTGAGGATGTAGGTTCTCACGGCGCCTGGCCCCCCTGGGGCGCGGCCCCGTCCTTGCCCATCCACCACTCGCGCCATTCCAGGCCGAGCTTGTGCACGCGGACGCCCTTGACCCGCTTCGAGACCAGCCGCAGGCTCTCGCGGTCGAACATGAACGTGTACGGCTGCACCTCGTGCACGAGCCGCGAGAACTGGTGGTAGAGGTCGTTGCGCTTCGCCGGGTCGAGGGTCATGCGGGCGGTCTCGATCAGGCGGTCGGCCTCGGGGTGGCGGAAGCTGATGAAGTTCGACCCGCGGTTGGCGATCTGGCCGGAGTCCCAGATCTGGTACGGGTCTTCCTCGACCCCGCCGCCGCCCCACGCCAGCATGATGGCGTCGAAGTCGCGGTTGTCGAGCTTGACGGTGAACACCGACCACTCGTACAGACGAATATGCATGTCGATGCCCATGCGGCGGAACTCTTCGCCGATGACGCGGACCATGTCGCGCGTGCCCTGGGCGCCCGCGGCCGACGAGAACTCGAACTCGAACCGCTTGCCCCCGGCGTTCTCGAGCCACCCGTCGCCGTTGCGGTCCTCCCACCCGGCCTCCTTGAGGAGCCGCCGC
>JAPLML010000147.1 GCA_026387055.1 Planctomycetota bacterium
CGTCGCGGCCAAGGACGTGATCCTCAAGCTTCTGGCGATCCTCACCACGAAGGGGAACGTCGGTTGGGCCGTCGAGTACGGCGGGCCGGGCGTGCGGACCCTGAGCGTTCCCGAGCGCGCCACGATCACGAACATGGGCGCGGAACTCGGCGTCACCACGAGCGTTTTTCCGAGCGACCAGGTCACGCGGCGGTTTCTGAAGGTCCAGGGCCGCGAATCGGCCTGGACGCCGCTGGCCGCCGACCGCGGCGCCCGATACGACCGCGTCATCGAGATTGACCTGGCGGCGGTCGAGCCGATGGTCGCCTGCCCACACTCGCCCGATAGTGTCAAGACCGTCCGCGAGGTCGGGCCCATCGCGGTGCACCAGGTGTGCATCGGGAGCTGCACGAACTCCAGCCTCCGCGACCTCTTGACCGTGGCGGCCCTGCTGAAGGGGCGGACGGCCCGGCCGGAGGTCAGCCTGGTGGTCGCGCCGGGGTCGCGGCAGGTCCTCGAGAACATCGCCCGGACCGACGCCCTGTACGATCTCATCGCGGCCGGCGCGCGGCTCGACGAGGCCGCGTGCGGGTTCTGCATCGGCGCCGCCCAGGCCCCGCAGACCAGCGCGGTGAGCATCCGCACGTCGAACCGGAACTTCGAGGGCCGCACGGGCACCAAGACCGCCGGTGTGTACCTCGTGAGCCCCGAGACGGCCGTGGCGTGCGCTCTGGCGGGCAAGATGACCGACCCGCGCGACCTCGGCATCCTCTATCCCAAGGTGCGTGAGCCGAAGCGCCTGCTGCTGGACGACTCGCTGATCCTGCCGCCAGCCAAGGACCCGGGGGCGGTCGAGGTGTTCCGCGGGCCGAACCTCGTGGGTCCGCCGCCGATGGAGGTCCTGCCCGACCGTCTGGCCGGCCCCGTCGCCCTGGTGGTCGGCGACAAGATCACGACCGACCACATTATGCCTGCCGGGCAACTGGCGATCTACCGGAGCAACGTGCCGAAGTACGCGTCGTACGTTTTCTATCGCCTCGACCCCATGTTCGCGGCGCGCGCCGGCGAGAACCGCGACAAGGGCCTCGCGAGCTTCATCGTGGCCGGCGAGAGTTACGGCCAGGGCTCCAGCCGCGAGCATGCCGCCCTGTGCCCGCGCTTCCTCGGCGTGCGGGCGGTGGTCGCCAAGAGCATCGAGCGGATCCACCAGGCGAACCTGGTCAACTTCGGCATCCTGCCCCTCCTCTTCGCCGACCCGAAGGATGCCGACGGCATCCGCATGGGCGACGAGCTGGAGCTGGCGGACCTCCGGGCCGGCGTCGCGGGGCGCGAGACCGTCACGGTCCGGAACGTCACGCGCGGCACAACTTTCGAGACGCGGCTGAATGCCTCGGAGCGGGAGAGGAGGATTCTGCTGGCGGGAGGAGTGCTGAACCTCGCGGCCAAGGCGGCGGGCGCATAAAAAGCCTCCTGGGCCGGATGCCCGGGAGGATCCTCGATCGCGCCGCTATTGGCCATGCCCCTCAGCAAAGTGCCAGATACGTCGCAAGCGTGATAATGAGCAGCTTCAGACGCCGAATGAGTTCGTCCTGTGACATTCCTTGCACCTCCATCCGTCTCTACTAAACTATACTGCAAAACCGGAGAAAAGCAAATTGGCCGAAAGGGATGTAACTCTGGGGAAGATGGGCAATCAGGGGCCGGCAGCAACAGGCTTCTGACCTTGCTGACGGCCCACCCGTGGACAGGGGCGCCGGGCAGCGGCCGAGACGGAATCGACGGGCTTGCGCCTGCCGAGAGTTTGCCTC
>JAPLML010000132.1 GCA_026387055.1 Planctomycetota bacterium
CAGCACCCCCTCGGTGAGCTGTGTCACCAGCGCGTCGATGACCATGTTGCCAGGCCCGGTGTCGAAGGCCAGCACATCGGCAACGCTTCCGCCCGCGGGCAGGAAGGTGACGTTGGCGATGCCGCCGATGTTCTGGACGGCACGGCTTCTTCGCGGATGGTGAAACAGGAAGTAGTCGGTGTAGGGGACGAGCGGCGCGCCGTCGCCGCCGGCGGCGATGTCGCGCGGGCGGAAGTCGGCGAGCGTCGTAATGCCCGTCCGCTCGGCGATGACCGACGGCTCGCCGATCTGGAGCGTCGAGCGCACGCGGCGCCGGCCGAACCGCCGGCCTTCCGGAATGTGGTACACCGTCTGCCCATGTGAGCCGATGAGGTCCAGCGACTCGGGCGGAATGCCGCTTCTGGCGCACAGGCGGATCACGGCCTCCGCGAAGACCTCGCCGAGGACGAAGTTGAGGTGGCAAAGATCGTCAACGCGGGCCGTCGTGGGGCGAAAGAGCCGGAAAATCGCCCGCCGCAGGTCCGCAGGATACGGACGGCTGTCGAACGCGAGCACCTTGACGCCGCGGGGGCCGATGTCCACGATCGCCGCATCGACGCCATCGGCCGATGTGCCAGACATGAGTCCGGCGACCCGCAGGCGGCGCCGCTTCGGGTCCGGCTGGGTCGCGCGGGCTTCCCGGCCTCGGATCGGGCGCCCCGGGCGGGAGATTTTCATGCGTTCGGCTTTCTTCATCGCAGCGTTTCCCTGCCCGCTCACCCTGGCCCGACGTCGCCGATCTGCTTATCACTATACCCGCGGCGGCGCCAGGATGCACGGTTGACATCGGGCGTGCCGGGCCGTAGTTTACCCTGTCGGGAACCCTGGAGGAAGAAGTTATGGATTACCGGCGCCTCATCCCCTGCCTCGACACCAAGGACGGTCGGCTCGTCAAGGGCGTTCATTTCGTAGACCTCAAGGAGATCGGCGACCCGGCCGAGGCGGGCGCGGCCTACACGGAGGCCGGCGCCGACGAATTGGTGTTCCTCGATATCACCGCCACCGTCGAGAACCGCCAGACGTTCATCGACGCCGTCCGGCGGACCGCTCGGCGCATCGGCGTCCCGCTGACCGTCGGCGGCGGCATCCGAAGCTCCAAGGACATCGAGGACGTGCTCGCCGCCGGCGCCGCCAAGGTGTCGATCAACACCGCGGCGGTGCTCAACCCGGAGTTCGTGGGCGAGGCCGCCGACGAGTTCGGCAGCGAGTGCATCACCATCGCCATCGACACCCGCAAGTCTGGCGAGCTGCCGTCGGGCTTCGAGGTCATGATCAATGGCGGCCGCAAGGGCACCGGCCTCGACGCCGTCGAGTGGGCCCAGAAGGTCGAGGACCTCGGGGCGGGGGCGATCCTCCCGACCAGCATGGACGCCGACGGAACTCTGGCAGGGTACGACCTGCCGATGACGCGAGCCATCGCCGACGCCGTCAGCCTGCCGGTCATCGCCTCCGGCGGCGCGGGAACGCTGGAACACCTGCGCGAGGCCGTCGTCGACGGACACGCCGACGCCGTCCTGGTGGCCTCCATCGCCCACTACGGCAAGTTCACCATCCGCCAGATGAAAGAGTACCTGGCGAAGCACGGCATCCCCGTGAGGATGTAGCGAAGTCTCCAAAGGACCAGGTGCAGGGAGCCAGGGCTCTATGAAAAGCGCAACAGGCGCCCTTTCCCTCACCCTGGGTCTTGGCGGGCTGTTCTGCGCTGCCCTCGGCGCCGACAACGACGAAGCGGCCATGCGCAAGAAGCTGGCGGGCCGCCGTTCGCGCCGGCATGCCTCCATCGGGTCAACGTGTGCCACGGCCGGTCTTGTCCGGCCGTTGGAATACACCGCCGCCTCTCGCACGGCCGGACAAGACCGGCCGTAGCACACGGGCCAATCACAGTTCAGCGCCGTCCCAGCAATACGTGCAGAGCTTCTCCTTCGGCAGGCCGATCGCCGCGACGAGGTCCTCCAGGCGCTGATACTGAAGCGTGGTCAGATTGAGCCGCTTCCGGATGGCCTCCACCATCTCCCTGAACTTCCCGGAGGCGGCGTCCACGTAGGCCGCCTGGCAGCCCTGGCAGCCGGGCTCCACTTCCTGGATCGCGCGCCGTCCCGCCAGGTCCATCTCGCTGCGGGAGCGTGAGAAGTTCAGGAACTTGCAGCCGAAGATCAGCGGCGGACACGCCGGGCGCATGTGCACTTCCTTCGCGCCCGCCTCGTAGAGCCGGCGGATCGTGTCTTTGAGCTGCGTCCCGCGCACGATCGAGTCCTCGCAGAACAGGACCCGCTTGCCCTTGATCAAGTCCCGGATGGGGATGAGCTTCATGCGGGCCACGAGGTCGCGAACGGCCTGGTCCTGCGGCATGAAACTGCGCGGCCACGTGGGCGTGTACTTGACGAACGGTCGCCCGTACGCCACGCCGGCCTCGTTGGCGTAGCCGATGGCGTGGCCCGTGCCCGAATCGGGGATGCCCGCCACGAGGTCGACCTTCACGTTGTCGCGCCGCGCCAGGGCCGCGCCGCACCGGTTGCGGACCACTTCGACGTTGATGCCCTCGTAGTCGGAGGCCGGGAAGCCGTAATAGACCCAGAGGAACGAGCATATCTGCATGTGCATGCCTGGGGCCCTGCGCTGCTCGACCCCCTCCTCGGTCAGGCGGACGATCTCGCCCGGCCCGAGGTATCGCTCGACCTCGTAACCCAGGTTCGGAAAGGCGCACGTCTCGGAGGTCGCCGCGCAGGCATCCTCCTTCCTGCCGATGACGACGGGCGTGCGGCCCAGGCGATCCCTCGCCGCATAGATGCCCCGCGCCGTGAGGAGGAGCATCGAACACGAGCCCTCGATGACGTCCTGGGCCCGGCGGATGCCGTCCTCGAACGTGGCCTCCTGGTTGATGAGCGTGGCCACCAGTTCGGTGGGGTTGATCTCGCCCCCGCCCATCTCCGAGAAATGGGTGGTCCGCTTCTTGAAGGCCTGGCACACCAGGTCCGCCGCATTCCGGACCACGCCGACCGTCACGATGGCGTAGACGCCCAGGTGCGAGTTGACCAGGAGCGGCTGGTCCTCGTAATCGCTGATGACGCCGATGCCGCGCCGGCCGCGCATCCTGGGGAGGTCTTCCTCGAACTTCGAGCGGAACTGGGCGTTCTCGATGTTATGGATGAAGCGTATGTATGTCCCTACGTCCTGTGTCGCGAGGCCGCCGCGCTTCGTGCCGAGGTGCGACTGGTAATCGGTCCCGTAGAAGAGGTCCTCCAGGCAACTCTCTCTTGCCGCCACACCGAAGAAACCGCCCATCGAGCACCCTCCGTTTGCGGGCTCACACGCCGCGATTGAAATGAACGTGCGTCAGCCGCCGGCGAACCTGGTTCCTGCCCCCTCGACGCGGCACATCTTAGCGGCGCCCACGCGAGGAAGCAAGCGCTGAAGCGTGCCCTTGCAGCGCCTCGCGGCTTCGTATAGGCTGTCGTTATGAAGAGCAGCCCCGCGCGCGTGCTGTACCCGTTTGGCGTGCCGCCTCGCGGTGTGCCACGGCGCGGCTTGTCCCGCCGTGCCTCAATCCCCGGACAAACAGCACGGCCGGGCACGACCGGCCGTGGCACACCGTTGTTCGGCGCGCCAAGTACGCACCGTGCCCTGGCGCTCGCGCTTCTGGTGTGGGGAGTAGCTGACGGCGCGCCGCCGACCGTAACCGCACCAACGGAGGCCGGGACCGTGTGGCGAGAGATCGCGCCGTACTTCAGTCCGCCGCCCGAACTCGCCAACGAGTTCGGCTCTTACCGCTCGCCCCTGATCTTCGCCGACGGGCGCCCCGTCAAGACGCCCGCGGATTGGCGCCTGCGCCACCAGGAAATCCTCGACCAATGGCACAAGGTCATGGCCCCGTGGCCGCCCCTCATCGAGAAGCCCAGGATCGAGTGTCTCGAGACGAAGCGCCGGGAGCGCTTCACGCAGAAGCGCGTGCGCGTTGAGATTGCCGCCGGGCAAACCGCCGACGGATACCTCCTCGCGCCGGACAGCCAAGGGCCGCACCCCGCCGTGCTCGCCGTCTTCTACGACGCCGAGACGAGTGCGGGCCTCGGCCAGGGCAAGAACAGCCAGTGGCTCGACTTCGCGCACCAACTGACGAAGCGGGGGTTTGTGACGCTCTCGATCGGCTCGCCCGGCTCGGCGTGGAAGCCCAACCTGGGAACCGCCCAGTGCCAGCCGCTGTCTTTCCTCGGCTACGCAGCCGCGAACTGCCACACGGCCTTGGCGTCGCTCCCCGAAGTGGACGCGAAGCGCATCGGCGTCATCGGCCACTCCTACGGCGGCAAGTGGGCCATGTTCGCGTCCTGCCTCTACGAGAAGTTCGCGTGTGCGGTGTGGTCCGACCCCGGCATCGTCTTCGATGAGACCCGCCCCAACGTGAACTACTGGGAGCCCTGGTACCTGGGCGCCGAGGCGGTTCGCCAACGCATACCCGGCGTCCCGACCAAGGAGAATCCACGTACGGGGGCGTACAAGCAACTGGTGGAGGCGGGGCACGACCTGCACGAGCTTCATTCGCTGATGGCGCCCCGGCCGCTCCTGGTCTCCGGCGGTTCCGAGGATCCCCCCGAGCGGTGGCGGGCCCTCAACCACACGATCGCCGTGAACCGGCTCCTCGGCTGCTCCGACCGCGTCGCCATGACCAACCGCAAGGACCACACGCCGACGGCGGAATCCAACCAGCAAATCTACATGTTCTTCGAGCACTTCCTCAAGCCCGGCGGCAAAGCCACCACGCGGTAACTGGCCCGCGCCGTCACTTCGTCACTTCGTCACTCCGTCACTTCGGCACTCCGTCACTGCTTCACCGCTGTGAGGATCGTCGCGCCGACGTTCTCGGGCATCGCAACCTTGCGGATGTTTCTGAAGCCCGCCGCGGCGATGTGGCCGGTCATCTCCGGCAGCGAGAACGCGCCGACCATCATGTTGAAGATCGCAGGGATGAGCGGCCCCGTCTTCTCGGCATTCATCAGGAAATCCTGAATGATGAGCAGGCCGCCCGGCACGAGCGCCCGGTGGGCCTTGGCGAGTTTCATCTCCGCCCCGCTCGTCGGGCCGTGCAGGATGTTTGACATCAGGACCACGTCCTTCGCGCGACCGAACTCGTCCTTGTCCCAATCGCCCACGACCGTCCTGACCCGGTCCTGCATGCCGAACCGGGCGATGACCTCGCGGGCGATCCTGATCGTCTTCGGCAAGTCGAAAACTGTGGCAGTGAGGCGCGGGTTGCGCTCGCACAGGGCCATCGAGTAAGTGCCCGGCCCGCCGCCGATATCCATCAGCGTGCGTCGGCCCTTGACGCTGACGCGGTCGCCAAACTCGGCGGCGCGACCCGCCATCGCCATGTTGTGCATCGCGAGGATGAAGTCGCGGTGCGAGCGGATCGCCGGGCCGCCCTTCGCCACCCGGCCCCAGCCGCCCTTCTTCCCGCGAAGGATCGACTCCAGGTCGTTCCAGAAGGCCGCGACCTGAGCGCTGTGGGCAATGATGTTCCCCTGGTAGAACGGCGACGCCGAAACGAGGGTCGTCCGGGACTTCGGCGTAAGCTGCCACGTCTCGCCCGAGCGGCGCACGAGCCCCAGCGCCGCCATGACGATAAGGAGCTGGTCGACCTTCTCGGCGTCGAGCTTGCGGTCAGCGGCCACCGTGGCGGCTGTAGCGGACGACTTGCCCAGCCGCTCGAAGATGCCCGTCGCATGGGCCGCCTGGATGGCGCGCGCGACACGATAGTTCCACGAAAGCTCGTTGACCTGACATGCCCAGCGGATCTCTCTGCTGCGTTTCTTGAAGATCATCCTTCTTCCTTTCCCGCACTCCCCACTCGTGGTGCTTCCTGAATTATATCGCGGAATCAGGAAGTCCTTGCAGAATCCGTTCGCGAGGTGTAAATTGCTGCCCCGCACGCGTTGCGGTGAAGAGGACGGCACGTTCGTGGCCAAAGCGATGAACAAGACGGAACGCCGGCTGCGCGAGCTTGTGCGGCGGCACGGCTCGCCGCTGTTCGCCATCAGCCGGACCTCCCTGCGCGCCCAGTATGAGCGGTTTCGCAAGGCCCTGCCGCGCGTCGAGCCCTATTACGCCGTCAAGGCCAACGCGAACCCCGGCGTCCTGAAGACGCTCGCGGCCGGCGGGGCGAGTTTCGACGTCGCCTCGATCGCCGAGATCGACGCGGTGCTGGCGGCCGGGGCGGCGCCGGCGAAGATCATCTTCGCCAACACGATCAAGCCCGCGAAGGCCATCGCCGCGGCCGCGGGACGCGGGATCGACCTCCTGACCTTCGACAGCGAATATGAGCTCGACAAGATCGCCGAGCGGGCCCCCGGCGCCCGGGTCATCGTCCGCATCAAAGTCCCGAACGTCGGCTCGATCGTGGAGCTGTCGCTGAAGTTCGGCGTGGACCCGGCCGACGCCATCGGCCTCCTGATCAAGGCCCACAAGCTGGGCCTTCGGCCGGCGGGCGTGAGCTTCCACGTCGGGAGCCAGTGCACGCGGCCCGAGAACTACATCGACGCGCTGGAGATGACCTCCATCATCGTCCGCGACGCGCGCCTCAAGCAGGTGCCGCTGGAGATCGTGGACATCGGCGGGGGGTTCCCGATCCGCCACCTCGACGGCGAGGAGGATCCGTTCGACGCCTGCGCGTCGGTCATCGCGCGGGAGGTCGACCGGCTCTTCGACTCCAGCGTGCGCCTGATCGCCGAGCCGGGGCGGTTCATCGTCGGCCCGGCGTGCACGCTCGTCATGCGGGTCATCGGGAAGGCCATCCGCGAGAACAAGCACTGGTATTACCTCGACGACGGCGTGTACGGGGCACTGTCGGGCCTGGTGTTCGACCACGCGAAGTACCAGTTCAAGGTGACCCGCAACGGTCACACGCAGCTTTCGACGCTGGCGGGGCCGACGTGCGATTCACTCGACATCATCGCCCGCGGCGAGGAGCTCCCCGAGATGGAGCTCGGCGACATGGTGTACGTCCAGAACATCGGCGCGTACAGCCTTGCGAGCGCAACGGCGTTCAACGGGATACCCTTTGCCAAGGCGGTCATGGTCCCTTAAGGGACAAGTGTCTAATACTACAACGCCACTTTGCGCGGCGGGTCAGGGCACTTGTTTAGCGTGGGTGGCACGGTCACGCGCCGTTGCGTGACCGTGCTTGCTCCCCCACGTGACCATGCACGGCCACGCAACAGCGCCCGCCGCGGCGGGCAGGCTGTGGCCGTGCCACCCGGCAATCGGGATGACGCCAAATACGTACGGGTCGGGAGACCCGCCGCGCGAAGTGGCGTTGTCGTATTAGACATTTGCGCGGCGCCTGCAAGCGCGCCATACGCTCCAGAAAGAGGAATGAACCGATGAAGAGAACCCACCGCGTCCGCAAGGACCTCACCGAGCTCCCCGACTGGCTGCGCCAGAAGTCGTGCCCGCACAAGGGCATGTACCTGTCGGGGAAGCGCATCCTGCCGAAGGGCATCACGGGCAAGGAATCGCTCTCGGCCATGATGAACGAGACGTTCCTTGCCTACAACGCCGCCCGCCTGCGCGAGGGATGCCTCCTCTACACCGAGAAGATGCTCGAGGCCGACGTGACGGTCGGCATGAGCCTGGCCGGGGCGCTGACGCCTGCGGGCCTGGGGTGCTCGTGCGTCGTCCCGCTCATCAAGGCGGGGTTCGTGGACTGGATCGTGGCCACCGGCGCGAACCTGTACCACGACCTCCACTTCGCCTTCAACCTGCCGCTGCACGTCGGCAGCCACCTGGTGGACGACGCCGACCTGAGGAAGAACGACGTGGTCCGCATCTACGACGTCCTCCTGGGCTACACCGACTGCCTGATGGCCACCGACGAGATCCTGCGCGGCATCCTGGTGCAGCCGGAGTTCCAGAAGGAGATGGGCACGGCGGAGCTCCACCACCACCTCGGCAAGTACGCCGCCGAGTGGGAGAAGAAGAGCGGCCTGAAGGACGTCTCGGTCCTGGCGGCGGCGTACCGCGCCGGCGTGCCGGTGTACACGTCCAGCCCCGGCGACTCGACCATCGGCATGAACGTGGCCGGCGTCGAGCTTCGCGGCAACAAGCTGCGCATCAACCCATCCATTGATGTTAACGAGACAACCAGTTACGTCCTGGCGGCCAAGCGGTCCGGCGGCAAGAGCGCCGTCTGCCTCATGGGCGGCGGCAGCCCGAAGAACTTCATGCTCCAGACCGAGCCGCAGATCCAGGAAGTCCTCAGGATCAAGGAGGTTGGGCAGGACTACTTCTTCCAGGTGACCGACGCGCGGCCGGACACCGGCGGCCTCTCCGGCGCCACGCCGCACGAGGCCGTGAGCTGGGGCAAGGTCGACCCGCACCGCCTGCCCGACGCCGTGGTCTGCTACACCGACACCACGCTCGCGCTGCCCATCCTCACGCACTACGCGCTGGCGAACCATGCGAAGCGCAAGCTGAAGCGCCTCTTCGACCGCCGCGCGGAGTTCATGGAAGCCCTGGTGAGGGAGTATTTCGCGCACAACAAGTGACGCAGTGACTGAGTGACAAAGGCCTGTGGTGTGCGCCGCAAGACCTGGATGATCTGTCGTGAGGAGAGGGACGGCAGTCTAGTCATGGCTCAAACGGCCACTTCCATGGGTGTCGTGTAGCGCTCTTTCATCTCCAGCGACGGACGGATGTCATCGAGAAGGCCGAGTTGGCGGGCGTTCGAAAGCCAGAGTTCCACGGCCTCCTGAAGCGCCTGGCGTGCCGCCGTCGGCGTCTTGCCGTAGGATGCGACGCCGATCTCCGGACACCGGGACACGTAGCGCTTTCCCTCGCGCCAGATGACGGCCGTAAGGTGCAAGGTCTTCGGCATGGCGACCTCCCTCTGATCTCATCCTACCACGCGGTCAGGAAGACTCAAGCACACGCTGCAACTGGAGGACAAGAGGCGGCAGATCGTCGATTACCGTATCCCATACCCGGTCAAGGTCGATGTCGAAGTACGCGTGGATAAGCCGGTTCCTCATGGCTACGATGTCCGCCCAGGGCAACGAGGGATGCTCGGCCCGCGTAGCGATGCTCACCTTGCTGGCGGCTTCGCCGATGATCTCAATGCACTTCACCAAGGCCAACGCCAGCTTGCGGTCTGTCTCGAGGTCTCTACGCCTTTGACCCTGGGCCAGTGCCACGGCCTCGCGGGCCGCGTCCAGCATGTGGCGCAGGCGCACCTCATCAGTCTTCTGCATACAGGACCTCGGCCTTGGCGAGCACTTCGTCGCGAAAATAGCGGCTCAGGTCGGCGGCGGTGCGGATATCGACTTTGCGGCCGATAACGCCCGACAACTCCCGCTCCATCCCCGCCAAGCGGATCAGCCCCACGACGCGGCCCGGCTGAAATTCCACCAGCACGTCCACGTCGCTGTCCGGCCGGAAGTCTGGGCGAAGAACAGACCCGAAGAGGGAAAGCCTGCGAATGTGGCGGCGGCGACAGAATTCCGCCACCTTCTCGCGTTCGACGGCAATCATGGGCGCCATGGCCGCACCTCCTATCGAAATACTACCACCATCCGGCCAAAGAGCAAGCAACAACCACTTTTCGCTTTTCGGAAGGACGGCGCCGCAGTATATTCGCCTGTGGGCGACGCTCATCCGCCAGTCACGCTCTTGCGCGGCGGGTCGGGAGACCCGCCGCGCGGTACTGGGAGGTAGTCTGAGGGAGGCAAGGCCATGAAGATGGATCGCAGGCAGTTCCTGGCTTCGGCGGTGGCGGGCGCGAGTGCCGCACTTCTCGGGTGTGGGGGCGCGGGAGCCAGGCAGGCCGCGGCGGCGCCGGTGAATCCCTATGGGCTCGTGCCCCTGGGGAAGACCGGAATCAAGGTCTCGCGCATCGGGTTCGGCACGGGGATGCGCGGCGGGGGGCGGGAGTCGAACCAGACCCGCCTCGGGCGGGAGCCATTCGAGGGGCTCCTCAAGGAGGCCTACGCGCGCGGCGTCCGCCTCTTCGACATGGCCGACATGTACGGCACCCACGAGTACGTCGCCCGCGCCCTCAAGGGCCTGCCGCGCGACCAGTTTGTCCTCACGACGAAGATGTGGGTGCACCGCGGCGGCATCCCGGAGGCCGAGCGGCCCGACGCCAACATCCTGGTCGACCGTTTCCGGAAGGAGCTTCAGACCGACTATATCGACCTCGTGCTCCTTCACTGCATGATGTCGCCGAAGTGGCCGGAGGACCAGAAGCGGCAGATGGACATCCTTGAGGACCTGAAGGCGAAGAAGATCATCCGGGCCCACGGCATCTCGTGTCACTCGTTCGGCACGCTCGAGGCGGCCGTCGCCACGCCGTGGGTCGACTCGGTCCACGTGCGGATCAACGCGTACGGTGAGAAGATGGACGGGCCGTGCGAGAAGGTCGCGCCGGTGGTCGCGCAACTGCACAAGGCGGGCAAGGGCGTCATCGGCATGAAGCTCATCGGCGAGGGGGCGTTCCGCGCGAGCGACGAGAAACGCAACGCCTCGGTCCGCTACGTCCTCGGCCTCGGTACCGTGGACACGATGGTCGTGGGGTTCGAGAAGATCGCGGAGGTCGATGACTTTGCCGCGAGGGTGACAAGCGCGATGCAGGCCAAGGCTTGAACGTCATCTTGCGCCGCCGCCAATGACGAATGACGAACTATTGTTTCACCATTGCTGCGTCATTGCCGTTTCGTCATTCATTCGTCATTCGGATTTCGGAATTCGTCATTCTTCGGTCGCCAAGGTTCGGCCCATCAACCTCCTTTGATTCCTAGAAAGGACCCCGGCAATGACGAAGCCCTTCAGCCTCCCCTTCCGCCAGATCCACCTCGACTTTCACACCGGTCCGGCGGTGCCCGACGTGGGCCGCGACTTCGACGCCCGCGAGTTCGCCCGCACGATGAAGCGGGCCGGCGTCACCAGCGTCACCGTCTTCGCCAAGTGCCA
>JAPLML010000363.1 GCA_026387055.1 Planctomycetota bacterium
ATGCGCCACACATGCCCTGGCGCCATTTAGCCGCCCGGCTTGCCGGGCGCGTTTTCGCCGAGCCAACAACACGCGCCCCGCAAGCGGGGCGGCTAAATGATGCCTGAGGCGAACGCCGTGACCGGCGGCGGGCTACTTCCCTGCCCCGATCTCGGCGTACGTCCAGTCGCCCGCCACAAACACCGTGACCAGCGGATGGCCGCTCGCAAATCGCGGCTGGAGCACCGGCCCCGTCTTCGCGTCCGGGTGCAATTCCTTGAGCTGGGCGAACCCCGGCTGGATGATCGGCCCATCGGACCGCCGCATGATGTAGAAGCAGCGATGCTTCTTCACATCGCCTTTCGTGCCTCCCTCGCTCATGCCCGTGTGGAAGGCCACGAACTGGTTGTCCGGCGACGTGAAGCCGTTGTAGACGTGGGCGTCAATGTCCGCATAGAGCAGCCCCAGCGTCCGGCCGTCGGCGGTGGCCTGCATCAGGATGGTATTGCCATAAGCCTTGCCGTTAGCCCCCTTCTTACCCCAGGCGGGGTTGCGGCAGGAGTTCACGACGCCGCTGGAGTCCTTGAACCAGTTGGGCGTGCAGTTGAAATACCGGGAGAGCACCGTCGTCTGCTCGGTCTGGAGGTCGAGGGCGATGATATTCCACGACACCCCCTTCGCCTTGGCGGTGCCGCAGAGCTTCTTGCCGTCGGGCGACCAGTACATCTGCTGGAAGATGCCGTGGCTGGGCATCTCCCTGACCCGGTTCTTCGTCTCGCCGTCGAAGATTCGGATCACGCCTTCGCTGGTGTAGAGGCAGGCGATCTGCTTGGTGTCAGGGCTCCAGGTCGCCCAGGGGTATTCGCCGTATCCGCCGAAGGCGACGGGGTTGGCGCCGTCGCTGTCGGCAACCACCAACTCCCCCTGGGCGCCCACCGAATCATGGTCTATGTCCTTGGCCTTGCGCATCCGGCGGTACATGATCTTCCTGCCGTCGGCCGAAAAGCGGACGAAGAACTCGTGCCGGTCCGGGGTCCGGGTGATGTTCCTCATTTCCGAGCCGTCCGGACGCATGAGGTACAGATCGGCCTGGCCCGCGTTGTCGTCGGGCAGCCGCTGCTGCGCGTCGACCTCCTGCGCGTAGGCGGCGATGACGATCCAGCCCTTCTTGCCCGCCTCTTTTCGCAGTTCTTCCACCGCGGGATCTTCGGCGGCGCCGGCGGGAATGGCCAAGACGGCCGCAAGGAATGCCCAGAGCGCAGGGCCTCTCAGGACCCACGGGGTTTTCATCACCTCTTCCCTTCACCGGGCGCCATGCCCACAGCCTGCCCGCCGGGGCGGGCAAACTGTGGGCATGTTCCGCGCGCGGACGACAGCATGCCCAGCGAACAACGCGCTGGGCATGCCACCCGCTTAGCCCATGACGTGACGCGCGACGGAGCACCAGACGGCGGCGGGGTGCCGGTACGTGTTTAGCGTCACCCCTCTCCATTTACGGGAGAGGGTGGCGAAGCCGGGTGAGGGTAATCGCCGGTCGCCCCGGCGACTGGCCCCCTCACCCCCATCCCCTCTCCCACAAGGGGAGAGGGGGGTATGCCGGCGCGCGGCTGACCGTCACCTGCGCGGCATCAGCTTCGCGAGTCCCACGGCCAGAGCCTTCAGGCTGTCCACGTCGGTCACGTACAGCACCGACTTGCCCTTGCGCGTGCCCACGACCAGGCGGCCCATGCGCAGCAGGCCCAGGTGGTGGCTGGCCCTCGCCTGCTTCAGGCCCAGGGCGTTGCACAACGCGGTGACGTTCTTCGGGCCGCCCGCCAGCAACTTCAGGATGCCCAGCCGCGTGGCGTCGGAGAGAAGACCGAAACCGCTCGCCAACTCCCTCAACTCAGTTGCCTTCGCCATCTGCATATCCCTTTCCTATCCCCCGGCTGAACGTTATACGTATCGAAGTTCAGGGCCGCAAGTCTATTCCCGCGATATTTGGGATCGTAGGATTCGGGCTCCGTCGGCCGTCCTTCGGGGAGTGCCCTGCCTTCGCCAAAGCGCGAAGGCGTGACAGCCGTCGATTCACATGTCACGCCGCCCTACGGCTTCGTCCGGAGGGGCGGCTTGGCGGGAAGGGCGTTCATTGAAACCGGCGGCTCGTTGTCCGCGGGCGGGCGGAGCAGGCGGATCTCGTTCACCAGCTCGAACGGGTCCGGAAGGGTCAGCTTGACGAACGGCGCGAGATGGTGCCGATACGGCGGCTCGGCCGCCACGACGGCGTCGCGCGACTGCTGCTGCGTGGGGTCGGCGAAGGCGGCCATCCGCTCCAACGGATTCCAGTGCCTGAGGGGCAGGATCGGCAGAACGTTGATGTTCGGCGCGGGCGCGGCGGCCAGGGGGGGCACGTCGAGCTTCCGCCCGTCCGGGGCAAGCGGGGAGGCGACGTCGGCCAGCGGCGGAAGGTCCGCCGCCCGGCGCGACCGCAACGCCGGCGGATCGGCGGCTGCCACAAGCCGCGGCTCCGGACGGATCTCGGCCGCCGGCAGCCACCACCCCTTCGCCGTGGGGACGATCGTCGCCAACGGCCACGGCACGGGCGTCCCCCGCGGCGCGAGCGGCACGAACGGCGGGGGCGCCTGGAGCGCCGCCTCGAGCGCGTCGGGGCGCGTCGGCGCCTTCGACGTCGCCGCCTCCGCCTTTAGGACCGCCCCGCCGGCGGCCAGGGCCAGGCAGACAACCGTCAAAAGCCTCAGCATCTTTCGGTTCATGTTCTCGATCGCCTTGGCGCGGCGGGTCTCCGTACGTGTTCAGCGGGGGTGGCACGGTCACGCGCCGTTGCGTGACCGTGCTTGCTTCCCTATGTGACCGTGCACGGCCACGCAACCGCGCGTGGCCGTGCCACCCGGCAATCTCGTATCGCGCTAAACACGTACGGGTCTCCTGACCCGCCGCGCTGAGAGTGCGCGTGACCGCCCTATTTCACCTGGATGACCAGCCTCAGTTCCGCCCCCTCTTCGGGCAGCAGGTTTTTATTGGTCTCGAGCTTCAGCAGCCGGCAGTCCTTCATACTGAGGTTCGTCTGGAAGACCGTTTCGTCGGTCACCGGGAAGATCGTGACCAGCGTGCCGCCGATGTCGGCCCCGTAGGCCTTGGCCGGCTTGTCGGGGTCCGGCTGCCGCTCGGCCGACCCCGTGAAGAGGAACTTGAGCGCGGGCATCCCCTTGCCGGTCCGCGTATCGACCATGGTCTTCTCGAGGGGCACGAGGCGCGGCTTGTCGAGCACGCCGGGCAGCTCCAGGAGGAGCCGGACCTCCGGCCCCGACGCCTCGCCCTCGTCGCCGCGGGCGGGCGCGCCCGGTTTCAGGCCGAACGATTCGAGGGCCTTGTGGATGTCGCTGGGCCTGGCGTCGAACGTGACCACCGTCTCGTGCGCCTTCTGGCCCTGCGGCGCGGGGTAGCACGCGATGACTTCGAGCGGGTAGATCTCCTTGAGCGTGGCCAGCTTGCGCGGGGCCACCTTGCACGGGATCGTAATCGTCCGGGCCTTCTTGTCGACCACCATCGCCGCCCCCGGCGCCGACTGGGCGACCACCGTCCGGTCGGCCAGGCACACCACGGCCGACGGCTGCCGGGCGGCGTCGCCCTCCAGGTTGCACGTGGCCAAGTACACCCGGCCGCCCTTCACGATGGGCGAGCCGTAGACCATGCCGGGGACCTGCACCGCCGGATCGGCGATGACGTCGAAGGTCCACAGCTTCTTGCCGTCGGCCAGGCTGATGGCGTGGACGACGGACTTCAAGTCGGCCGCGTAGACCACGCCCCCCGAGATCGCCGGCCCCGCGAAGAACGGCTGCGGACCGGCGAAGACCCACTTCTCGGCGCCGCCGGCGACGGCCCAGGCACGGACCTTGCCGTCGGTGGCCGTGAAGACCGCCAAGTCATTCTTGACCGCGACGGGCGACAGGATGCCGCCCGGCACGTCCTGGCGCCACTGGACCTTCCCGCTCGCGAGGTCGACGGCCACGACTTCGCCCTTCGCCCCCTTGAGCTGCTTGGCGTCGAAGCGGATGTTCGAGCATCCGACGAGCACCCGGTTGCCGGCCACCGTCGGCCCCGCCCACGGGTTGATCTTCAGGGGCGTCTCCCAGACCACGGCGCCGTCGGCCGCGTTCAGGCACAGAAGCGCCCGCTTGCCGATTTTCTCCTCATCGATATACGAGGATGCCACCAGCACGCGCCCGCCGGTCACCGCCACCGGGGCGTCGACGTGCCAGCTCCCCTGCCCCTTCTGCCAGACCTTCAGGGGGGCCGGTTTCGGCAGCGACTCGTCGCTGGGGGGGATCGCCAGGCTCGGGTCCCGGCGCTTGTCGATCTCGTACTTGGCCGTCAATTCCTTCCAGCGCCGCTCGATGAGGGTCTTCACGGCGGCCAGCTCGAGCGGCTTCCCGTCGAGCGTCACCTGGCGCAGGGCCACGCAAAGCACGCCGCCCTCGCCGGCGCCGATGTAGACGCGGTCGCCGTCGATGGTGGGCGAACCCTCCAGGTGAATCAGCTTGCCGGGCACCGGGAACTGCCAGAGCGGAAACCCGCTGTCGGCCTCCAGGCAATAGAGCACCGCCCCGTCGGTCTGGTGCATGCCGTCGCCGAACACGAGGAGCGACCCCGCCACCGCCGGGGCGCACACCACCGGCCGCTTGACGTACGGCGCCGCCTTGGACCACTGCACCCGGTCCTTCGGGCTGTCGGTCGAGGCCAGCGCATGCAGGACGCCCGTGTTGAACAGGCCCAGGCCCGACATGTACACCGCGCCGGCGCCGGGAACCGGAGAGGCCACGAAATGTCCGGGCACCTTATAGGACCAGAGGATGGCCGGCGTCTGCGGGCCGGGCCGGTCGTCCAGGCTGCCCGTCCGCTGGAGGTTGCCGCGGTTGGTCGGCCAGTCGGCCGCCGGCGGCGCCGACGGGGCGGACGCGAGGGGAGCAGGAGGCAGAGGGGCGGGCGCGGGGCGGCCGGGGCGGGCGGCGCCTCCGGCCAGCACGAGAGCCAGCACCGCGCACGCGAGCAGGGCCAAACGACCGCTGGCGCCGCTGGTCTCCCCGCGCGTGCCCGCGTGGCGGATATCACCCCAACCCTGTGCGCGGCGGGTCTCCTCGCGCGTGCCCGCGTGGCGGATGTCACCCCAACACGGGGCGCGGCGGGTCTCCTGACCCGCCGCGGGCGTGTCTTGCCGCGGGCGAGCGGAAGCGC
>JAPLML010000723.1 GCA_026387055.1 Planctomycetota bacterium
AGAGCGCGGGCCACGTTCCCCACGGCCGGACAAGCCGGCCGTGCCACAACTGCCGGGATACGCTAGACACGGACAAGCCGGCCGTGCCACATCCGCGCGGGCACGCCAGGCAGATAGGCGCCGCGGCCTACGCTTCGCGAGCGCGGTATGCCTCGGGCGTCATGGCGAACTTGCGCTCGACCTTCCGGCGGTGCACCGGCCCTGCGTTGTAGGTGCAGAAGGGGTAGAGCCTGCCGTCCGGGTCGGCGTAGTGGATGACGCAGCGGCGCGTGCGGTCGGTCTCGTAGTTATATCGGTCCATGAAGTGCATGCCGGCCACGAGGAGGCTGCGGAAGGTTTTGCGGCCGGCCTCGCCGCGGCCGACCTTCTTGTCGACCATGCCGTTGAGCGTGTGAAGCCAGCCCTCGAACGTCATCCCGGCCGGGGCGCGGTCGCCCCGCCAGTGCTTCCGCAAGGCCAGGAACGCCTGCGTCTTCTGGAAGAACTTGACGCGGCTCGTCTCGGCCTTCTGGGCCAGCCGCCACATGTCGTCCAGGAGGCCCTTGATGTCGAAGAACTGCGGGATCGGCACCGCCCGCCCGTCGCGGCCGACGAAAAGATACGTGCCCAGCGAGCAGTGCGGGTGGCATGACATCACGATGTTCGCCTGGCCGCGCACCGCCGCCACGAGCCGCGTGAACGGCTGCACGCACGCCAGGGGGAACCAGTCCTCGTACGGGTCGCCGATGCCCGTCTGCCGCGCGACGTCGTGCGCGAGGTCCGAGAGCGTGTAGCGCTGCTTCAGGCGGTCCTCGGTGCTGATGCGGCCGCAGAAGGCCACCGGCTGGAACGAGATGCCCGCGATGGTCCGGAGGCGGTCGAGGGCGAACCGCACGATGTCGCCGACCTGGGTGTCGTTCAGGCCCCGCACGATCGTGGGCACCAGGACGATCTTCATGTCGGTGGCCATGATCCGCTCGACGGCCTTGAGCTTCTCGGCCATCAGGGGCCGGCCGCGCGTCCTGGCCCAGACGTCGTCGGTCACGCCGTCGAACTGGAGGTAGATGTCGTGGAGGCCCGCCTCCTCGCACCGCTTGGCGAAGTCGTCTTCGCGGGCGAAGCGCAGGCCGTTCGTGGCGATCTGAGTGTGCGAGAAGCCCATCTCGCAGGCGGCGCGCACGATGTCGAGGAACCGCGGGTGAAGGGTCGGCTCGCCGCCGGAGAACTGGATCGCCCGCGCCGGCGAGGGCCGCATCGACCGGTAGGTGCGCAGCATGTCGAGGACCTGGTCGAACGTCGGCTCGTACACGTAGCCGGAGGCGTCGGCGCTCGCGAAGCAGATCGGGCACTTCAGGTTGCACCGGTTCGTCAGGTCGATGTTCCCGAGGGCGGTGTTCGACGCGTGGTCCTCGCACAGGCCGCACTGGAGCGGGCACTGGGCGGCGGCCGCGACGTTGGGGTTCGCCAAGCCTTCGCCGTCGCCGTAGTGGAACTGCTCGGCCTTGAGGTACAGCCGGGCGTCGCTCCAGTAGATGTCCTCGAAGCGGCCGTGCTCGGGGCAGGTCTTCTCCATGAGGACGCGGCCCTGGTCCTCGTACAGCCGGGCCGGCAGGAGCTTCATGCACTCGGGGCAAACGGACTCGACGACTTTCGGAAGGCCGCGAGCCAGCGGCGGAATCCGCCGGCCGGTCAACGTGCGTTTACCCGCGGTCGCCCCCGTAAGGGTCCCGCTGGAAGGTGGATTCATGGCGCTCCTCTCAAGGCGGCGGCCGCACCGTGCTTCGGCACGCCGGGCCGCCCCGGCGCCAGCCGCGCTGGTCGCGCTTCCCCTCGTTGGCGCCGCATGGATGCAGACAGTGATAATAGCACGAGAGTCCTCGCGCCTGCAAGCGCAATGCCGCGGCCCGGAGGCGGGCCGCCGCGAATTCGTCCGTCGCAATCGTTTAGCCGTACGTGTTTAGCGTCGTGCGCGATTGCCGGGTGGCACGGCCACGCGCTTTTGCGTGGCCGTGCATGGTCCCGTGGGGGAGCAAGCACGGCCCCGCAAAAGCGCGTGACCGTGCCACCCGCGCCAAACGATGGCGGCGGCCATGCGATGCCTTGGCCCGGAGGCAATTCCCCTTGTGAGCCTGCCTTGGGCGGCGTTACACTCACACCGTCACCGCCGCAAAGGAGTTGGGCATGGCCGACATGACGCGCGAGAACAGCTACTTCGACGTCCGCCCCAGGATCGTGCCGGCCGACCGCAAGGCCACCATCGAGATCCGGTCGCTCTTCGATCACTGCCGGCTGGAGGATACGGTCGAGTATGAGGTCACGTACTACCCCGTCGAGGAGATCGCCCTCAAGAGCGGCTGGAAGGAGAAGCAGGCGCGGCTCGTGAAGCCGGCCGGCGGCGTGCTGCGGGTCGAGCAGTATTTCGAGGCCGAGCAGGAGCACGTGATCCTGGTCGACCGGGTGAACGGCGAGCGCCGCCAGCGGGTGGGCGACTTCCGCGTGTACTCCGTGGCGGCCGACCTCTTCGGCCGGCGGCCGTTCAAGGGCGACTTCCACATCCACAGCAGCCGCTCGGACGGCAAGGAGTCGCCCGCCTACGTGGCGGGGGCGTGCCGGAGGATCGGCCTGGACTTCATGGCGGTGACCGACCACAAGAAGTACGCCCCGTCGCTGGAGGCCCAGCGGGCGTTCCAGGGCGTCGAGATCGATCTGAGGATCCTCGCCGGCGAGGAGGTCCACCCGCCCGACAACCCCGTGCACATCGTCAACTACGGCGGGCGGTTCAGCGTGAACGACCTCTTCGCCGACGAGGCGGCCTACCGCGAGGCGGTCGAGAAGGTGGCCGCGAAGGTCGGCAAGCTGCCGGAGGGCGTCGACCGCTACTCGTACGCCTCGGCCGTGTGGTGCTTCGACAGGATTCGCGAGGGCGGCGGGCTGGGCATCTTCTGCCACCCGTACTGGTTCACGGAGCACCGCTACTCGCCGGCGGGCGCCCTGACGTCCTACCTGTTCGAGACGCAGCCTTTCGACGCGTACGAAGTCATTGGCGGATACACATACGATGAGTTCGACTCGAACACGCTCCAGGCGGCGAGGTATCACGAGGAGCGGGTCCGGGGGCGCCGCCTCCCGATCGTCGGCGTGACGGATGCGCACGGGTGCGAGAACAGGGAGCGGGGGCTCTTCGGGTGGTACTACACGATTGTCTTCGCGCCGTCGCTGGCGTTTGAAGACGTGACCCGCAGCGTCAAGGACCTGTACTCGGTGGCCGTCGAGGCGGTGCCGGGCGACCGGGCGAGGCCGGTGGGTCCGCTGCGGCTGGTCAAGTACGCCCTGTTCCTGTTGCGGGAGGTGTTCCCGCCGCACGACGAGTTGTGCGTCGAGGAAGGTCGGCTGATGCTGGCCCATGCGGCCGAGCTCGAGGCCGCGGCCTCGGGCGCGCCGGCCGATGCCTGCCCGCTGGCGCGCGGCGGTCCCGCGGGCGGGAAGCCGGCCGCCGCGGCGCTCGCGCGCCTCCGGGGACAGACCGCGGCCCTCATGGACCGGTGCTGGGCGGCGAGGGTGTGAACATGCTCGGGAGGGAACCCCTCTCCCTTGATGGGAGTATGTGTTTAGCGAGTGTGCCATTGTCCCGATAGCAGGTGTGGCACGGCCGGCTTGTCCGGCCGTGGCAGAGCGCCGGCCACATTCCCCACGGCCGGACAAGCCGGCCGTGCCACACCTGCCGGGGTACGCTAGACACGTACCAAGGGGATAGGGGAGTCACGGACCGCTGCCTACAGCGCCGCCAGTCCCAGTTTGATGATCAGGTCGTAGAGGATGTGGACTCCGGCGGCGATGCCAAAGCCGCGATAGGCGAAGACGTAACCCAGGTAGACCCCCGCCGCCGTTCGGAAAAGGAACGAGTCCCACTCGAACCATCGCGGGTTGTCGATCGTGTGGGCGCCGGCAAAGAGCGCCGCCGACACGAGGATCACGGCCGCCACGAGTCCGGCCGACTGGTCGTTGAGCACCCAACGGGCCACCAGGAGCGGTCCGCCCACCAGGAAGAGACGGAACAGGAGTTCCTCGTAAATCCCCGCGCCGATGCTGCCCATGGCGACGGCCATCCAGCTCGTCGGGGGGGCGGCGGGAATCGCCAGCGATAGGAATTCGTGCAGCAGGAGCCGCGACAACCCGAAGATGCCGAACAGGGGGACCATCAAGAGGACCGTCTCGGCGGCCCGAAGTCCGGCCGCACGAAGAACACGCCCACGCCATAGAGCGCGAGGAACGGGAGGAGGAAGATCAGGCTCGGCAGCGGGCGCTTGGTCTGGGGGTCGCGCAGGAGGCGGCCCGTTCGGGCACCCTTCGGCTCGGCCGGCGATTGTTTCTTCGAGCGCTTGACTCTCGGCATGGCCGGAATGTAGCAGAGGGCGCGGCAAAGTCAATTTCGGATTGCGGATTTCGGGTTTCGGATTGAAAAGCCGCGCCGAACGACAACAATAACCCCCTTGGTCAGCCGCCCGCCTGGGCTGGCGCGGCCTTGGCGTGATTCGAGGACTCATGCGCACCGACGAAAAAATCCGGTTGTTCTTCCCCGCCATGCTCTCGGCCTACGGCCCGCAGGGCTGGTGGCCGGCCGAGACGCCGTTCGAGGTCGTCATCGGCGCGATCCTCACCCAGAACACCAACTGGAAGAACGTCGAGCAAGCCATCGCGAACCTCAAGCGCGAAGGGCTCCTCGACGCGGCCGCCCTGGCCGCGGTGGCCGACGAGCGGCTGGCCGAGGTCATCCGTCCCGCCGGCTACTACCGCCTCAAGGCCAAGCGCCTGAAGAACTTCATCCGCCTGCTGACCGACGAGTTCGGCGGGGACCTGGATGCCCTCTTCGCCCTGCGCACCGCGGCGCTGCGGGAGAGGGTCCTCGGCGTGACGGGCATCGGCCCCGAGACCGCCGACTCGATCGTCCTGTATGCCGCCGGCCGGCCGGTCTTCGTGGTCGACGCCTACACGGCCCGCCTCTTCTACCGTCACGGCATGATCGAAGGCGACGCGACGTACGAGGACATCCAGTCCCTCATCCAGGGCGCCCTGGCGGACGACGTGGCCCTGTTCCAGGAATGCCACGCCCTCCTGGTCGAGGTGGGCAAGCGGCACTGCAAGAAGCGCGCCGCCGAGTGTGGCGGCTGTCCGTTGAAGAAGTTCCTGGAGGAGGGCCAGCCGGTCAGGGAGATGTGGTAGTACTACAACGCCACTTCGCGCGGCGGGTCTCCCGACCCGCCGCGCACCTGCGTTATCTCGCCGCCCGGGGGCAATTGCCGCGCGGTGGGTCAGGAGACCCACCGCGCACGAGGTTAAGTGGTGTTGTAGTAGTAGTAGTCACCCAGCGCTGAACGGGCGGCCCCCATGTCACGGCTCGGGCGGCGGATCGGCACGGGCGAGGCGCAGCGCGGTGATCTCGGCCGACGTGCCGGCCAGTCTCGCCGCTGCCGCCAACTCCAGCCGGCTCCGGGGATCGTCGGCCAGCAAGGGGTGATCGGGCCCGCGCAGTTCCCGCCGGATGGCCACGCGGGTCTCGGGGTCGAGTTCGTGCCAGGAGGTCGCCCCGTTGCGGCCCTTGCGCTTGCTCTGGTACAGCGCCTGGTCGGCGAGGAACACCAGGAGCTCCGGCGAGACGACTTCCGCGTCCTCCGGGTACGTGGCCGTGCCGAGGCTCAGGGTGATGGGCACGCGGCCGTCCTTGTAGATGAAGTCGTGCTTGCGGCACGCGGCCAGGATCCGCTTGGCCAGGGCCTGCACTTCCTGGTGGCCGGTGCGCGGGCAGATCAGGGCGAACTCGTCGCCGGCGTAGCGGGCCACCAGGTCCGACTCGCGGGCGCACTGCTTCAGGATCACCGCCACCTCCTTCAGCGCGTAGTCGCCGAACGGGTGGCCGTACTCGTCGTTGATA
>JAPLML010000428.1 GCA_026387055.1 Planctomycetota bacterium
AATGAAGTCCGGCGAGCGGGCCGTAAGCCGAATCCTGTTGCCCCGCCTTGCGGCAGGGCCTGCGGCCATTTGTCTGGGTCGCGCCGTTGCCGGGCGACTCTGAGCGGCCAACCCGGGGCTTATCCCCTTTCGGAGATCGGAGCGGGCCACTCCGTCGCCCCCTATTCGGCCTTGCACCCGGTGGGGTTTGCCGTGCCCCGCGTGTCACCACGCGAGCGGTGCGCTCTTACCGCACCGTTTCACCCTTGCCTGATCCCGCCGTCGCACGAGGCGACGCCGGGCCATCGGCGGTCTGTTCTCTGTGGCACTTTCCCTGGCCTTGCGGCCGGTGGGCGTTACCCACCACCGTGCCCTGCGGAGTTCGGACTTTCCTCCCGGCCCTCGCGGGCCGAGCGGCCGCATCACCCGCTCGCCGGACTCCGCAAGTATTATACCACGGCCGGCTTGCCGCAAGGGGCAATTTGGATTCCTTGGGTAACCCTCAGACGGGGGGAAGACGCGCGGTGGGCAGTCTTGCCCCCCGCGCACCCCTCGGACGGGGCTATTTGGATTCCTTCGGGAACATGCTCCGCTTGGCGGTGTGCTCGCTGATGAAGTCCTCAAGCTCGCCGCCCGACTTGACCTCGACCTCCAGCGGCACCAAAATCTCGTCCAGGCCGATGTTATCGCCCAGATACAGGTGCAGCGTGGGGCGGCACTTGGGCGGAGGATCCTTCTTGGCGATCCCGCTCCGCATGAGCCCATCGACATACAGGAGCCAGTCGAAACGAACGTCGGGATCGGTCTGGGCCGCGCGGCCCTTGACGCCGAGCCCGGGATGGATGGTGAGCAGGAGCGGGATGCCTTTCAGCTTTGCGTACTCGCCGAGAAACTCGTTGAACGCCTTGGCGTCGCCGGCGTAGTAGTAGGCGTCGCACCCGAAGTTGTGGCCGTAGCCCCTGACGCGGGTCCGGCTGCTCGCGAGTTCCGCCAGGCCATCCGGCCAGCGCTCCTGCCGCACCACGGGCTTGTCGCTCGGAAACGTGAACCGCATGCCGTAGATCGAAGCGCCGAGCGCCAGGACAATGATGGTTGACACGACCAGAATGCGCGTTCGCTTCACGGGATCATCTCCTTCGGATGGACCGCTTCGCCGGTTCAGGCCGGCGTCTTCTTGGCCTCCGGGGCAACGAGGCCGCGCTTCATTTCGTGGATGTGGATGAACCGCTCGATCTCCATGCCCGACCGGACCTCCACGCCGAGAGGCACGTCGAGCGCGTCGAGCGCCACATCGCCGCCCAGCCACAGGTCCAACGTGACCACGTAGAGCCCCTTCTCGCCCGCCTTGGCCTCGGGCGCATCCGGGTGCTCGCCCCGACGCAAGACGTTGGCCTGCCACTCGAACGGAACGGGCTTGTGGTCCTTCCACGGCTTGGAGGTCATGCCCCGGCCGGGGTGCAGGGTCAGCTTCAGCGGCGTGTCCTTGAGCTTCGCGGCGCCCGCGAGGAACTTGTTGAACGCCTTCGTATCGCCGTGATAGGAGAGGAAATCGCACGCGTTGATGAAGTAGCCGTCCACGCGCCCTTCGCTGCTGAGGAGTTCGTACAGGCCGGCAGGGTAGTCGGGTTGGCGGCCCAGGGGCTGATCCGGGGGAATGTCCGCTCCGAGCGCCCAGGCGAGCGCCGCACAGCCTGCCACCACGAGCGCGGCCACAAGCAGCACTTGGATCCTGGAGTTCATGCGTTCATCTCCATGTATGGTCCGCAGAACACGACTGTGAAGTTAGACGCCGGAAAGCGAGAGAAGTTCCGGCTTTCCTGCGGCGGACGGGGCTATTTCAGACGGAAGGTCTTGTGCGGCGGCGCCTTGCGGGCCTCGGGCGGAAGCGCGGCGTCCACCTGGCGGGCCTTCAGCATGGCCTTGCGCGAAAGCTTGTCGGCCTCGGTGTTCTCGGTGCGCGGGATGTGCTGGATCTCGACGGACTCAAACGGCTCAAGCAGCCGCAGGGCCTGGCGATGGAGGGGCTTCAAGTGCGGGGCCTTGATGCGGTACTGCCCGGCGAGCTGACGGACGAGGAGCTCGGAATCGCTGCGGATCGTGAGGCGCGCCGGATGCAGCGCGGCCGCCGCCTCCAGGCCCAGGAGGAGCGCCTGGTACTCCGCCACGTTGTTCGTGGCGGGGCCGAACGCCCTGCCCTTCTCCAGGAGCGTCGTCCCGTCCTCGTCCTTGACGATGGCCGCCGCGCCGCACGGGCCGGGGTTGCCGGAGCAGGCCCCGTCGATGTAGACGATGAGGTGGAGGGGCTCACCCACGATGAAACTCCGACAACGCGGTCGCCTGCGGCTCCCCGCTATTCATGAAAGGCTGCCGAATGTCAAGAGGCCTTCCCGATTTCGCCTCCGGCGCTTTTGGCCTTGGGGAACCCGCGTTCCCACAGCTTTTGCTCTCCTGACACGCACGGCGTCGTCGCGCAGCGTCGAC
>JAPLML010000200.1 GCA_026387055.1 Planctomycetota bacterium
GGCACGTTGGCCTCGGCAAGGGGGACGTGGACTGGAACGCAGACATCCAGCCCGGCCCGCTGGAAGTGGGGTTCGACTACGCCTTCTTCTTTCCGGCCACGGGCGACCGCGTGCCGTGTGTGTTCGTCGAGAATCACCGCATCGTCGGCCTGGACCCCCGGGATCCCATCCGCGTGAGTTATCGCGGGAAGATCGGCGACGACCCCACGGGGCGCGAGCATCCCGAGCTGCTGAAGGTGAAACCGAGCCACGGCCACGCCGACACCATTGCCAACGGCATCAGCCGCATCGGCTTCATGAGCGGCGGCAAGGCGGCACGGTGGATTGACGAGGAGATGGCCGACACGCTCACGAAGAAGGCCGTGGCCTTCATCGAGGGGAACCAGGGCAAGCCGTTCTTCCTCTGCCTCGCCACCCACGACATCCACGTGCCGCGCGTGCCGGGCGCCCGATTCAAGGGCGCGAGCGCCTGCGGCACGCGGGGCGACGTGATCGAGCAGTTCGACGGCTGCGTGGGCGCCGTGCTCTCCATGCTGGACCGGCTGAAGCTCGCCGACAACACCCTGGTGATCGTCAGCAGCGACAACGGCGGCGTGATGGACGACGGCTATCAGGACGGCTCCGGCAACGACACGAGCGGCCACCGATGCAACGGCGCGCTGCGCGGCTATAAGGGCAGCCTGTGGGAGGGCGGCCAGCGCGAGCCCTTCCTCGCGCGCTGGCCGGGCAGGATCAAGCCCGGCTCGCAGTGCGACGAGACGATCTGCCTGGTGGATATGCTCGCCACGTGCGCGGCTCTCACGGGCCAATCCCTGCCCACCGAGGCCGGCCCGGACAGCTTCAACGTCCTGCCCGCCCTTCTCGGCGAGAAGCACGACGCGCCGCTGCGCGGCCCCCTCGTGCTCCAGTCCAACGGGGTCAACGCGCTGGCCATTCGCCGAGGCCCGTGGAAGCTCATCCCCGGCGCCGGGGGCGGCAAGGGCGCGCCGAAGGGCAAACGCGGCCCCGCCGGCGGCCCGCAGCTCTACAACCTCGCCGACGACCTCGCGGAGACAAAGAACGTCGCTGCCCAGCACCCGGAAATCGTCACGGAATTGTCTGAGCTGCTGAACCAGTTGCGCCAGAGCGGGCGCAGCCGGCCCTGACGGTTGGCGTCGGCACGCCCCGCGGCCTATTCGCCGGTGTAGCCCATTCTCCTCCAGACCTTGCGTGCGATGGCGAGGCCCTTCGGGTCGAGGGGCGGCTCGCCCCGCGAGGCGGTCGGAGGCCTGTCGGGGCCTTCGGTCTTGGCGAAAGGCGTCCAGTGGTCGTTGGCGAAGGGGGCGCGGGACGCCTCCTTCCTGAAGTCGGGCATTTCGAAGGGGGCGCCTCTGGCGAGGACGCTCTTCCAGGCCAGGATGCCGACGCACGACATGGCGACGCCGCGGTAGACGTCGAGGTAGGGCGGCTTGCCCGTGCGAATGGCCTCGGCGAAGTAGTGGGCGGTGAAGAAGTCGCCGCCGCCGTGGCCCGCCTTGCGGGCCAGGTCGGCGTGCTCCGGCCAATCCGGCAGGTAGGTCCGCTCCCGGACCTCGCCCGGACGGAGGTCCCACTCCTCGTGCCAGACGCGGACCTGCCCGGGGCCGAAGTAACCCGGCCCGCGGGTGATCTCCATCGCCCCGCGGTCGCCGTGCACCCGATACCAGTTGCTGTGCCCCGGCAGCCCCAGCCCGAAGAGGCGGAAGACCGCGCCGTCGTCCATGCGGCAGAGGATGACCGAGCCGGGGTCGCCCCGCCGGACAGTCAGCTCGTCCACCTTCCGGCAGGCGATGGACAGGCCGTTGACCTTCACCGGCATGGCCTCGGTGATGTACATCAGCGGGGCCAGCGCGTGGGTGCAGTAGTAGGTCGAGGGGATCCAGCTCCGCCAGTGGTCCAGCCCGGGCGAGATGCGCAGGCGGTCGGCCGGCGCCATCGGGTGGTTGTACTCGCCCTCCGCGTAGGTGACCCGGCCGATCTCGCCGCTCCGGTACAACCGGCGCATCTCCATGTTGAACGCCGT
>JAPLML010000554.1 GCA_026387055.1 Planctomycetota bacterium
AGGCCGTGGCCTGCATGATGGCCTGGGCAAAGTTTTCAGTTGCCACCGCGTGGCCGAGATGCCATTCTGCGCACGGACCCCGGAGGACCTCTTGCCATGAAGCCCGCACTGGCCCTGCTCGTGCTCCCCCTCCTGACCGTGTCGGCGGCGGCCCAGGAGATGGCGCCGTTCGTCATTCCGACGACGCCGAATCCGCAATCGGTGATGGCGATGCCCTCGTCGCCCATTGCGGTCGACGGTCCGCGCCTCGTGGCGAGCGGCGGCCAGTTCGCGGTCGAGGGGAAGCGCGTCCGCATCTGGGGCGTCAACACGTGCTTCGGGGCCAACTTCCCCGTCCACGCCGATGCCGAGCGGATCGCGGCCCGCCTGGCCGCCGCCGGCGTCAACGGCGTGCGCTTCCACCACCTCGACACCCAGGCCTGGCCCAACGGCATTCTGGACCCGAAGGACCCGCTGAAGCTGCATCCCGAGGCCGTCGAGCGGCTCGACTACTTCATCGACCAGCTCGCCCGGCGCGGCATCTGGGCCAACGTGAACCTGCACGTGGGCCGCGGCCCCGCCCGGGCGCTGGGCCTGCCGCCGTCGGGCGAGAGCTTCGACAAGGTGGTCGGCCTCTTCACGCCCGCCCTCCTCGACGCGCAGAAGCAGTACGCCCGCGACATACTAACGCATGTCAATGCGTATCGCAAGGTCCGCTACGCCGACGACCCGGCCGTCGGGTTCGTCGAGATCACCAACGAGGACAGCCTGTTCATGTGGGGCGCCCGCGGGCGCCTCCAGACGCTGCCCGAGTTCTACGCGAAGCTGCTCCAGGGCAAGTTCAACGCGTGGCTGAAGACCCGCTACGGCAGCACCGGGAGCCTCCGCCAGGCGTGGGCCAGGGGCTCCGAGCCGCTCGGCGAGAACCTGCTCGCGGCCGGCACGATCGCGGAACCGGGAATTAAGTTTGCCCAAATTTTATTTCCAAAATCATCCATAGCATCTACTACCCGCCATAATTGACTATAGTATCTACCTAAATCATTTAATTGCTGTTTGTCCGTTGTTTGGAAAATAACCTCCGTTGTAACGGTCTTTCCAAACTTCCTCAAATGGGTAGCCCGGCGGCCGGGAGGGGCTTCTCGGGGACGAGGCGCTCGAAGGCGGGACGGTCGCCCTCTTCGGCAAGGGCGAGGTCGAGGCCCGCGCGATGGACCGCCTGCGGTTCCTCGTCGACACCGAGAAGGCATTTTTCGATGATATGTACGCCTTTATCAAGAAGGATCTCGGCGCGAAGGCCCTCGTTACGGGCACCATCGTTTTCGGCCCGGCCGGCCTGTACGGCCAGACCCGGATGGACTACACCGACAGCCACTCGTACTGGCAGCACCCGCACTTTCCGCGGCGGTCGTGGGACCCCGGCGACTGGATCGTCGAGCAGAAGGCGATGGTCGACAATCCGGCGGGGGCGACGCTCCCACGCATCGCCGCCGAGCGCATGGAAGGCAGGCCCTTCACCCTGAGCGAGTACAACCACTCCGCCCCCAACGATTTCCAGGCCGAGTGCGTGCCGATGCTGGCCGCCTACGCCGCCGCCCAGGACTGGGACGGCATCTGGCTCTTCGCCTACTCGCACCGCGGCGGCCCGGCGGAGCGCGACCGCTTCGACTCCTACTTCGACATCGACGCCAACCCGTCGAAGTGGGGCTTCATGCGGGCCGGCGCCGCGATCTTCCGGCAGGAGGCCCTCCC
>JAPLML010000114.1 GCA_026387055.1 Planctomycetota bacterium
CGGAGATCCGCGCCCCGGCGGCGGCCTCGGCCGTGCCGGGCGGGCTGAAGAGCCGCTCGCGGAAAAGCGCCTCGACCCGCTCCATCGCCTGGCGGTCCTTGTCGGCGAACGTCTCGCGGTGCGTCGCCAGGGCAAAGCGGCCGCTGCGCTCCGCGGTCTTCCCCGCCGCCTTGAGGCGCGCCAGCAGGCTCGCGAGAACGTTTTTCGCCATCCCGCTTGCCGCCGCGAGGGCCTCCAGCTCCATGCCGGGACTCTGGGGCGACTGCTTGTGGAAGTCGCCGAGAAGGCCGGCGAGGCGCTGCTCCGCCTCGCGGGCGGTCTCGGTGTGGATGTAGAGCCCCGGCGCGAGGAGCGCCGCCTGGCCCGCGCCGACAAGCTCCTTGAGAATCTCACGCAGGCGGGCGGGGGGCGTCTTCGAGCGGTACGCCACTTCCGCCTCCGTGGCCGCCACAGACTCCGCCGTCCGCAAGCAGTACTCGACAAACCCCTTGGCGCTCAGGACCGCCTGGGCCCGCGCGGCCAGGTCCTGCTGGACCTCCGGCTGGTTCCGCTTGAGCCGCCGCGGGGTCGCCTCGACGATGATGCCCCCGCCGATCGTCGCCGGCGGCGACGCGGTTCGCAGGATGAAGCGGTCGCCCGGGCCGGCGATGAGGGGCGCGTCGAGCCGCAGTTGCACCAGGCACTCCTCGCCCGCGCTCGCCCGGTCGCCCTGCATCAGGTACACCGTGCCGAGCACCTCGGAGGTGCCCGTGTGGAACTTGACCTCGGCGGCGTGCTTCAGCGAGAACTTCTCGCGCGCCAGCAACCGCAGCCGGCACGCGTACCAGTCGGCCGGCGCGAAGAAGCCCGGCACCGTGATCGTGTTGCCGCGGTGCACGGTCTTGGCATCCCAGTGGCGCACGTTCACGGCGGCGCACTGGCCCGCCAGCACCGTGTCGGCCTCGCGCCCGTACACCTGGAGGCCCGTGATGCGGCCCGCGAGGCCCTGCGGCAGCAGGACGATTTCATCGCCCAGCTTCGCCGAGCCCGTCAGCGGGATGCCCGTGACCACGGTCCCGTGCCCCTTGATCGAGAAGACCTTCTCGACGGGCAGGCGGAACACGCCCTCGGCCGTCTTCGGCTGGATGGACCGCACGAGCGCCTGGAGGGCCTTCACGAAACCGTCGAGCCCCTCGCCCGTGATGTTCGAGACCGGCAGGATCGGCGCCGCCTCGAGGAACGTTCCTCGTAGCAGCCGCCGGAGGTCGTCCTGGACCGCCGCCAGCCGCTCCGGGCCAGCGCGGTCGATCTTCGTCAGGGCGATGATGCCGTGCTCGAGGCCCAGCAGCGTCAGGATGTCCAGGTGCTCCTGCGTCTGCGGCATGATGCCGTCGTCGGCCGCCACCACGAGGATGACGCCGTCCATGCCCGTGGCCCCGGCCACCATGGTCTTGATGAAGTGCTCGTGGCCGGGCACGTCGACGATGCCGACCTCCAGGTTGGCGATGACGCACGGCGCGAACCCCAGCTCGATCGACATCCCGCGCTCTTTCTCCTCCTTGAGCGTGTCGGTGTCGCAGCCGGTCAGGAGCTTCACGAGGGCGGTCTTGCCGTGATCGATGTGCCCGGCCGTGCCGAGCGTGATGTTGACCTGTTGGGCGGGCATGTCGGTCACTCCCCGGCGGCCATCGCGGCCCCAAGCGCGTCGATCAGCGGTTCCTCGTCGCCCGCCAGAAGCGTGCGCGGGTCGATGAGCAGCTTGTCCTCCTGGATGCGTGCGAAGACGGGCGGCGCGCCGCGCCGGAGCCGCGCGGCCAGCGCGTCGGGCGTCAGCTTCGCCGGGGCGACGGCGACCAGGCGCGTCGGAATGTCGCGCGTCGGCAGCGATCCGCTGCCGACCTGCGAGGCGCCGTCGATGACGGCGATGGCGGCGCCTGGCGCCCGCGAGCGGATAGCGGCGGCGATTCGCTCCGCCTGCGCGTTGACCTGCCCGAGCTCGCGGACGAGCATCTCGAGCGTTGGCACCTCGCTGAGCGCCAGCGACTCGTCGAAGAAGAGGCCGATGGTCGCTTCGAGGGCCGCCAGTGTCAGCTTGCCCACGCGGAGGATGCGGGCCAGCGGGTTCTTGCGGACCTTCTCCACGAGCGCCGCCTTGCCCAGGATGATCCCGCCCTGCGACCCGCCGATGAGCTTGTCGGCGCTTGAGGTCACGAGGTCCGCCCCTTGGCGGATGGAGTCGGGGAGGGTGGGCTCATCCGTGAACCCGAAGCGCGAGAGATCCAGAAGCGCCCCCGCGCCGACGTCGTCGATCAGCACGAGGTTGTGCGCGTGCGCGATGCGCACGAGTTCCTCAAGCGCCACCTCGGCCGTGAACCCGAAAATCCTGTAGTTGCTCGGATGGACGCGGAGGATGGCGGCGGTGCTGTCCGTGATGGCGTTCTCGTAGTCGCGGGGGTGCGTCTTGTTGGTTGTGCCGACCTCGACGAGCTTCGCGCCGCTCGCGGCCATGACCTCGGGCAGGCGGAACGAGCCGCCGATTTCCACGAGCTGCCCGCGCGAGACGATGACTTCCTTGCCCCGGGCGACCGCATTGAGGACGATCATCGTGGCGGCGGCGTTGTTGTTGACGACCGTGGCCGCTTCGCAGCCCGTAAGCTGCTGGAGCATCCATTCGAGGCGGGCGTCGCGGCGCGAGCGCTTGCCGGTCTCGATGTCGACCTGGAGCAGGGAGTAGCCCGAGAGCTCCTCCGCGATCTGCCGCACGGCCTTGGCCGGGAGGACCGCGCGGCCGAGGCCGGTGTGCAGGATGATGCCGGTGGCGTTGATCGCCCGGCGGTAATGGGGAGTCCACGCCTCGCCGATGCGCGCGCGGGCCCGCGCGAGGATCTCGGTGCGGACGTCGGCGACGTCCGGCGGCGGCTGCGCGAGGAGGCGAGACCGCATCTCGTCCGCGGCGGCGCGGACGGCGTCGACGACGATCCGGCGCGGCACCCCCTGCGCCGATTCCTGAAGCGCCGGGTCCTGGAGAAGAACATCGACCGCGGGGATCTTCCGGAGCGCCACATCCTTCGAGGGTTGCATGGGTCCTCCCTGGCTTCCCGCCGGCTACCCCACTAGCCTACCACGGCGGCCCCCAAAGGTCAAAAGCATGTTGCAGCATGCGGCGGCCCGGTTGCTGCGCCCGATTGCCGGGTGGCACGGTCACAGCCTGCCCGCCGCGGCGGGCGCTGTTGCGTGGCCGCGCATTCTCGTATGTTACGCACGGCCACGCAACAGCGGTGGGGCGTGCCCCTCTCCGTCAGCGTCGGTCTACGTGGCGAAAGACCTCGCGGCGCAGGGCGTTCTGGACGATCATGGGTTGCAGGTTCGAGTCCTGCCAGGCGCGCCACTGTTAGGTATGGGCAAGTCTTGACAAGTGGCGACTTTCGTACGGTTCTTGCAGGTTTTCCTCCACCCTCTCCCGCCTCGCCGTCTTGCCACAGAATGACAGAAGATGACTTGCGGGGGCGTTGGCGCGCTCAAAGGGCGCTGCGCGCGATGCAGCCGGTCTTGGGCGGTCCATGCCCCAGACTGAACTGCACAAGCATGTTCTGTTGGCGAGGACCCTTGGTGTAGAATCACAGCACGCTGAACCGCGTAGCAGCGGCGGCCACTGAGCATTGGCGTCAGGTCGTTGAATCGAAGGAGACTGACCGTGACTACACGAACTCCGATGGTTCGGGGGCTGATGGTGTCGGCGGCTATTGCGTTTGTGTGCGTAGCCGCTGGGTGTTCAGGCTCCGGTTCAGAACCCGGGGCGCCTGCTCCCGTGCAGGCCGCACCGGCATCGGTCGCCCTGACACCGGCCTCACTGGCGCCGCCGGCCAGCAAGTCGGCAGCCGCGCCCGCACCGCCGGTGGGTAAGAGGGCCCCCGCAGCGCCCGCCGAGTTGGCCCTGGACATGGGCAACGGCGTCAAGCTGGAGTTGGTCTTGATCCCCGCCGGGAAGTTCCTGATGGGCAACAACGGCAGTGAGGGATTTGACAACCCTGACGAACTCCCGCAGCACTGGGTTGACCTTCCAGCGTACCAGATCGGCAAGTATGAAGTGACGCGCGGCCAGTACCGCAAGTTCATCGAGGCGGGCGGCTACAAGGACCCGCGATGCTGGTCGGCCGAAGGCTGGAAATGGAAACAGGGCAACACCATCGACTACGCGGGAATGAACGGCCAAGTCACTCGCGTCACCCGGCCCGCCGATGCGCCTGAGCGCAACGAACCCGAGCACTGGGCCGCCGAGCAGGAATGGATCGGCCACGGGCATGGACATCCCCGCTTCACCCAGACGGATGACCATCCCGTGGTCGGCGTGACCTATTACGAAGCCGAGGCCTATTGCAGGTGGGCTGGCGGGAGACTGCCCACCGAGGCGGAATGGGAGAAGGCCGCGCGGTGGGATGAGAAAAAGCAGCACGCCAACGTCTTCCCCTGGGGCGACACCTGGGACCCGGAGAAGTGCAACAACGCGGATGATCACAACCCCGCGGGCGGCGGCTATCGAACCAACCAGAGTGCTCCGGTCGGCAGCTATCCCAAGGGCGCCAGCCCCTACGGCTGCATGGATATGGTGGGCAATGCCTGGGAATGGGTTGCCGACTGGGCCAAGTCCTACCCCAGTAGTCCAAAGCCGTTCGATCACACCGGCCGCTTTCACTTCGTGAAGGGCGGATGCTGGGATGACGGCCCGTTCAGCGTGCGCTGCGGATACCGCGGTGGCGGCTGGTACCTCCCGCCCAGCAGTTCCGGCACTGGCAAGGGCGACAGCGACTACATCGGGTTCCGCGTAGCCCGCTGAGACGCGGTGGCGCGAGTTCCATCCGAGGCCCCTGTACTGGTCCTGCGAAATTGCGTTCGCCGTGGCGGCCTCCGTGTGGTGCGCGGGGGGTCGTGGTATCGCCACGACGGTGCCACCTGCTTCGGGTGTGCGTGTCGCTGCAACTACCTCGACCCGACGCGCCGCTTCGACGACTTCGGTTTTCGTTGTGCCATGATTCGTCCTCGCCAAGCCGCTTGACACCGACACCGGCACGGGGACCAAACTCGACCTGGCCGGCGTCCTCAACAACGCCGGCGGGAGGACCCTCACCAAGACCGGCCCCGGCACGCTCGCGATCAGCGGGCCACAGACGCACGGGCCGGGCGCCACGCTGGCCGTCGCCGGCGGCACGGTCGACCTGAACTCCGATGCCGGCACGAGCAGCATCTTCAACCTGACAGTGAGCGTCGACGGCGCGGTCCACGCCAGCTTCGGCGCCACACAGCACCTGGCGGCCCTGAACCTGGCGACCGGGGAGTCGCAGCTCACACCCGGCGGGGCGAAGGTCCTCGTCACCCGCGGCCTGGGCATCGACCCGGCGGCGGCACGCCTCGACCTCACCGACAACGATATGATCGTGCACTACACGGGCGGCACGCCGCATCTGCCCTCGGCGGAGCTCGAGAGCATCAAGGCATGGATTGCCGCAGGCTACGACTGGATGTCGTGGGCGGGCAACGGCATCGTCTCGAGCGCCGCCGCACCCGACCCCATCACCTACGGCCTGGGGTATGCTCAGAATGATATGCTCTTCCTGCCGTATGATGTGTTCTCCGGCGAGCCGGTAGACTCAAGCACGATCCTCGTGAAGTTCACCTACAACGGCGACGTGAACCTCGACGGCTGTGTGGACGACAACGATGTCACGTTCTTCAACCTCTTCTACGACGGCGGCATCATCCACGCGACCGACGCCGACGCGACGCTCGACCTCGTCAGCCTCACCGGCAACACGGGCGGCGGCGAACTCCGCGTCGACGATAAGGCCCTCCTCACCATACGCAGCAGTTTCATGAACGCGGGGTTCATCTATCTCGGCGGCCCGGGCGCGGTCCTCTCCGCCACGTCGATCACCAACAGCGGCACCATCCAGGGCGCGGGCCGCCTGGCCGCGCCCCTCACGAACAACGGCAGCGTCGTGGCCGACGCCGGGATGCTCCGGTTCGCCCTGGGGTTGTCCAACGGCCCCGCCGGGCGCATCGACGTCGACAGCGGCGCGACCGTGCTGGCCGCCGCCGGCCTGACCCCCAACGCCGGCGCCATCATCCTTCGCGGCGGCACGTTCGACAACTCCAGTTACGCGCTGACGAACGGCGGGACGATCACCGGCCACGGAACCCTGCGCACCGGCGGCCTCACGAACAACGCCGGCAAGAACGTCGGCGTCGGCGACGGGGATCTCGACGTGCGCGGCAGCGTCACCAACAACGGAACCGTTAACACCCAGGCCGGATGCACGACGACGTTCTACAACCGCGTGAACGGCAACGGCAGTTTCCCCGGTACGGGCACGGTGGTGTTCCTGGACGGCTTCAGCCCCGGCCTCAGCCCGGGGGAGGTGGCGTTCGGGGGCGACGTGAGGCTGGCGGCGGGGTCGCTCATCATGGAACTCGCGGGCCTGGCGCGCGGCAGCCAGTACGATGCGCTGGACGTGGGCGGGACGCTGGCGCTGGGCGGCACGCTCGACGTGCGGCTCCTGGACGGCTATATGCCATTGTATGGCGATACGTTCGACCTCCTGAACTGGGGCGGCGTGGCGGGCGAGTTCGATGCCGTGAGCCTGCCGGCCCTGGCCGGCGGCCTGGCGTGGGACGCCTCGGCCCTGTACGCCGACGGCTCGCTCGCCGTCGTGCCCGAGCCGGCGACGCTGGCGCTTGTGGCCCTTGGCGGGCTCGCGCTCCTCGGTCGCCGGCGGGTTGCGCCGCCGACGGACAGGCCGTAGGGCAAACAGACTACCCACACCACGGCTTACCGCCCGGTGCTTGCGGGCCGCTCGCGGGCGGTTGTCTCCGGTGTGCGGGGCGGGGGTTACGGCGGGATTTGCAGGAAAGGCAGGCCCGGCACGGGTGGATGTCGCCCTTGCCGGGCTTGCCATCGCCCGTCGCCAACCGGACGCCCGTGACCGTGAAGATCTCCTCCGACAGGATCGTGGCCAGCGGCGCCAACGTCTTCTCCGCGGCCACGAGGCGGCTTCGCTCCGTGATCGCCAGGGCGCCCTGCACCGGCCTGAGCGTCTTCGGCCAGGGAACCAGCGAGGGCCCGGAGGAGTTCGCGGCCTCGCCCCACGCAACGTTAAGCGTGATCAGGCCCACAAGGGCAACAAACACCGGCAGAATCAGGCGTGTCATGTCGCAACCCTTCCGATGGCCCGAACGCGGACTCCGGCCTCCCTGGTGCTTGCCCGGCGGCACGCGGGTGGTGGCCTTGGACCACCTACCCGAAATCCGCTTGGGCGTACCGAAGCCCGAGCCGGCCAAGGCCGCCTGAACCTATGGCGTGGCGGCCACTGCACCCCCGTAAGCGCACAGCGCTCTACAGCAGCCACTTCTTACGATACTCTTGCCGGATCATGGAATCGGCGTCGGCGACACCTTTGACCTTCATGTTCGGGCCATCCCACTCGATATCGCGCCCCAGCCGCAGGGCGACGATGCCGGCCAGCCCGATCTCGGTGATGTGCCCGCCGATGTCGAAGTCGGAGAACGTCCCGGGTCCGCCCTTGCAGGCGTCCACCCATTCCCGCATGTGGCCCTGCACTCGCGGCAAGGTCTTCGGCACGGCCTTGCCGGCGTCGTGGTTGTCTCCGCCCCGGAACTTCGGCTCGTCCTTCATCTTGAGGTAGCACTCGTTGTTCCAGAGGCCGGCGGAGATCGTGCCCTTCTCGCCGACGAGGAGGCAACCGGTCGTGGGCACGTTGTTGAACGTCTCCCGCATCCCCGCCGTCACCTCGGCGGGCGGCATCATGTCCCTGCCGGTGTAGAAGGTCAGCGTGACGGGCCCGCGGCCCTCACGCGCGGGAAAACGGTAGCGGACCTTGCACGCGGTCGGGAAACTCTCCTTACCCATGTCCTTGCCGGAGACCTCAATCTTCTCGGGATAATCCAGCGCAAGAGCTCGCACGGGCAGGTTGAAGCCGTGGCAGCAGAAGTCGGCGAGCGAACCGCCTCCGAAGTCGTACCAACCGCGCCAGACGCCCGGGTGATAGACCCCGGTCTTGTACGGCCGCATCGGCGCCGGCCCGATCCAGAAGTCCCAGTTGAACCCCTCGGGGATCGGGTCTTCCCCCGCGGGGCGATCTATGCCGCACGGCCACCCGTGAGGCGGATGCCAGGCGTGGACTTCCCTGACCGGACCCAGCACACCAGCCTGGATCAGCTCGATGCTGCGGCGGATGTTGGACGAGGCGCTGCCCTGGTTGCCGGTCTGGGTGATCACCTTCGGTTGCCGCGACAGTTCCCGGATCTCGCGCGCTTCGGCCAGAAGGTGCGTGAGCGGCTTTTCGCAGTAGACGTGCTTGCCGGCCTGGATCACCGCTTTGCAGATCAGGGCGTGCCAGTGGTCCGGCGTCGCGACAACCACGGCGTCCATCGACTTCTCCTGCGCAAGGAACTCGCGGAAATCCTGGTACACCTTGGCGCCCGTCAGGGGCTCGCCGATCTCCTTCCGGAAGGTCTCGATGCGCTTCGCATCCACGTCGCACATCGCGACGAAGTTCTGCTGGAGCGAGGCCAATTCCTTGACGAGGGAGTGCATCTGCCCGCCCATGCCGATGCACCCGATGTTGAGCTTGCTCATCGCTGGCTCACCGCCGAACAGCCGCGATGGCAGAATGTATGGCGCGGCCGCGGCCATAGTGCCGCCGGCGCCGAGTCTTCTGAGGAACGAACGGCGGGTGATCGAGTTTCGCGGATTCATGGGGCTCCTTTCAGCCTAGCAGGCTCATTCCGTTTCATCCACAACCTTTCCCATGTACTCCAGGCCCACCGGCACACGCTTGCCCTTCAAGGGCGACCAGGGCGCGACCTCGTACCCCCGCGGGCCGAAGGCAATTCCGTAATGGCCGGGGTAGATGGCGTTCAGCGTCAGGTAGCTATCGGTCAGGAACCCCTCACCGCCAGACCTCTCGCCGTTCCACCGGTGCCACTCCTGCCGATCAGGGTGGTGCTGCCCCAGGCCGACGCCTCCGTTGAAGAGCATCGCGTTGAATGAACGAACCATCGGCCAGAGGATCGCGTCGGCCTCCGCGCGGCGGCCACGCTGGTACAGGGCCTGGATGTACCAGTACGCGAAGCACGGCGACGCGCCGCCGTTGAGGTACTGCTGGAAACGGTCCTCCGTGACGTAGTCGGGCTTGGGGATTTGGACCAGACAGTTCGGAAGGCCCAGGTCGTAGCGGTTGAAGCCAACCTCCTTGAACTTGGCTTGGAACCGGCCGAGGATCTGGTCGGCCTGTTCGTCATCTACCAGGCCAAAGGTGATTGCCATCCCGTTCACCCAGGGGAACCAGTAGTCGTGTAGCTTGCCGTCCCTGTCCCGCCAACCGGCCAGAACACCGGTCTCCGGGGTCAAGAGCGTCGGCACGAAAGCCTGGCGGATGCGGTCGGCCAGGCCGCCGTAGCGCCTGGACTGTTCGGCCCGCCCGGCCAGTTGCTCGAGGTCCGCCATCTGGCGGAAGGCCTGGTATCCGAGGGCGTTGCCGTACGCGCTCTTCCACTCGTTGCGGACCACATCGTACCAGCCGCCGGCCCGCGTCGATTTCACGGTCACGAGCAGCCCGTCCTTCTCGTCTGCGGTCTCGGCCATCAGGTTCGCCAGGTGCTCCAGGTGGGGCACCCACCGGCGAAGCTGGTCCAGGTCGCCCGTCTTGCGGATCACGGTCCAAGCGGCAAAGAGCATCGCCGGCTTGGTGTCGACCGTCTTGTTCTGACCAGGCGGGGTCGCTGCTGCGCGGGCGAGCTCCCGCGCCTCGTCCGGCGCAATGGCCGCCAGCACTTCGAACGCGTTGAGCTGCACGTACCCCTTGATCCCCGCATTGGAATCGAGAATGCGAATGCGAAGGTTGTCGGTCGTAACCGCCGGCAGGTCGACAGCCACGGAGCGGGCGGGCACGAGCGTGGTCTCAACGAGCGGTCGGACCTGCCCATCGGCCGCGCGGTACTCGACGGCAATCCTCGTCGGGAAGCAGTCCACGGCCGAGGCGTGCAGCACGATCCGGCGGACCGGCAGTGGGCGGGCGAGCTCGATCCGCAGCCAGTGCGGATGCCCTTTGCTGATCTCGCTGTGCCAGCGATGCGTGAGGGCATGATCGATCACGCCGTCAATCAGCTCATCAGGCGTGTCGTTGCCGAACGAATCGGAGGCCGTGATGTCGGCGCCCGACGACAACAACGCCACGTTGGCCGGAGGAGCCTCGGGCGGATCGCCATAGGTCGGCCAGCCCACCAGCCATGGGAAGATGAACACCGTCACAAGAAGCCGGTCGCGTTTCATCATCAGTACTCGGCTGTCGCGGGATGGTTCAATGCCGGCCGCTGGTGGGCGCCCGCAAGCCGGCCTGCGAAGGTGGCTGCGGTATACCTCGGAGCAATCCGGTGGACCATGGCGCGACTGTATCACAGCACCTCGTTGGACGTCAAGCTGCCGGAAAGGTGATGGTCACAGCTGGCGAGCCACACTTCGGGGACGTACAATCGCAGAAAGCCCGCCTGTGAGTATCGTGGGCGAGCCCCGGCAGGAGAGCAGCAGGGAAGGTCCAATCGGAAAGGTCGAGGCGATGCACCGAACCTCCGTAGTCGTCGTCCTGCTGGCGATCGGCGCGCTTGGGCTGGCCCATCTTGAGGGAAGCCCCTCGCCCGCGCCGAATCCGCCGACCGACACGGCACGCCTGAAGACGTTCAGTGGCGTGGGCAAGGAAGTGCCGCTGCTCGAAGCCGGCAAGGAGGTGGAGATCTTCCGTCACGAGGGGACCGGGTGCCTGACCCACATGTGGTTCGCCATGGACGAACGCGTCCGCATCCGCGTGTACGTGGACGACGAGAAGGCGCCGTCCATCGACATGGCCATGGACATGGGCCACGGGTACGCGTTCGGCCCGCCGCGTGAGCCGTGGAGCACGACGCAGATGGGGCACCTGGGAGGTGTCCACAACAACTACCGCATCCCCTTCAGCAAGAGCGTGCGTGTGACCGTGCTGCCGACGACCCGTGTGTTCGACGGCGTGACGGGCAACAAAGGGTGGTGGATCATCCGCGGCACCGAGAGCTTGCCGGTCGTGATTGGCGGGGTCACGCTCCCGGCCGGCGCGCGCCTGCGGCTCCATCGGCTGGAGGACTATCGAGCGAAACCGCTCGAGGAGTTCAACCTCTGCGATGTGAAAGGCGCGGGGGCCCTCTACCAGGTGGCCCTGGCCGCCCAGGGCGAGAAGCTGTCGGGCGACTGGCGGGACCAGAGCTACCAGGAGGGCTGCGTCCGTGCCTACTTCGACGGCTCGGCGACCGCGACGCCCCTGTCGTCCGGACTCGAAGACTACTTCCTGAGCTCGGGCTACTTCCATCACGGCCGCTGTTACTACACGCCCACGGCCGGGCTGACGCATCTGGACAGGGAGAAGAACCGGTTCTCCGCCTACCGGTTCCACGACGAGGACCCGGCGTTCTTCCAGGATGGGCTGCGTCTGACGCTTCGGTGCGGCGAGGAACTGCAGGGCAAAGTCCTCCACACGCCGCCGCCCACCACCTACACCACGTACGTGTGGGTCTACGAGTGGTGAAGCACGGGGCTCCGGGCCACGCTTCTGTTCAGCGGCTTCTTGAGGCGAGCAAAGAGAGTCGGACAGATGAACGGCACGTTTCGAAGCCAAGGTACGGGATTGCTCGCCTTGTGCGTGCTTTTGTCATGGTGCGGCGTGAACGTCGGCGCCGCGCAGGGGGGCGAAGCCAATGCCGTCGCCTACAACGCCAACAACCCCGTTTATCCCGTCAGCTATACCGAGGCGCAGAAGAACGCCCAGCGCGACGCCGGCCGCGCCGTCGTCAAAGAAATCAATGCCGCCATTGCCGCCGGCGCAAAGAGCTTCACCGTCCCGCCGGGCGTGTACCGCCTCCCCGCGAAGGGGCCGGATCGCGAGATCAAGCTCTGGAAGGTCAAGGGCTTCGCCCTCCACCTCGCTAACACCGAATGGGCCCTGGAGAATGGCGGAGGATTCATCTTCCCGCAGGAGTGCGAGAACATCTCGGTTCTTGGCCCGGTCAAGTTCGACGCGGACCCGCTCTGCTTTTCCCAGGGGACGGTCCTGGCTCACGACGACAACACCGGCCTGACGCGGGTCAGGATCATGCCGGGCTACAAGGTGGACCTCGCGCCCAAGGGTACCATCGACGCCTTCTCCCCGGCCGGCATCTACCTGGCGAATCCGTCCTGGGCCGGTTACTCCGAGGCCCGCGTCCTCGATGCCGCGCAGGGCCTGATCGAGCTCAAGACCGGGGCCCGCGAGGCGATCTACAAAGGCCTTTATGGCCCCGGCCATCTCGTCGCAATGCGAAGCGGCAGCCCCCTCCTGTTCTCTACCCGCGAGGTCGTTGGCCTGACCGTGAAGGACGTGGACATCTATACCGGGGCCGGTTTCCTGTGGGGAGGCGGCTCCGGCGACTGGAACTTCACCCGCATCCTCGGCATCCCCCGGCCCGGCACGAACCGCCTCTACGGGGCTGGCGGGTGCCAGGTGGGGAACTTCGGCGGCAACGTCGTATTCGATGGTTGTGAGTTCTCCCATACGGCCGACGACCTGATGGACTACTACGGCGGGGGCCTCTTCATGTGCATCCGTCCGGAATCCCCGCGCCAGGTCGTCACCTGGGGCGGCACACCGGCCGTCGGCGACACCGTCAACTTCTACTCGCACGTCGACTTCCATCCCATCGCGTCCGCCACGGTCACCGCCGCGGTCGATCCGGAAGATCCTGCGCTGAAGGCCGAAGCAGGTCGTCTGATCAAGGAGGTCCTCAAGGCCCGCGATGTCGGCGCCCGACCGGTGCGTCGCCTCACGCTGGACCGGGACGTTCAGGTGGCGGTGGCCGACTTCGTCGAGAACGGATCAGCCAACCGGCCCAACCAGTTCACTATTCGCAACTGTCACTTCCACGACAGCGGTGTGCGAGTCATGGTCCAAGGCTACAAGCACGGGCTTTTCGAGAACAACCGCTTCAAGCGCATCAGCGGGGGCCTGGCGCTCACGTGCGATGCGTGGTGGTGGGAAGGCCCGACCTGCCAGGACATCGTGGTCCGAAACAACGTGTTCGAGGAGACGGCCTTCCGCAACGCGTGGGGGACGGGCAAGGCGGCCATCATCATCGGCACCAGCTTGGCGCCGACCGATCCCACCCGCGGCGTCGCCTTCCACCGCGTCGAGGTCGTGGGAAACACGATCACGGGGTCCAGCACCGCGGGCATCCTGATCAGCAACGCCTCGGATGTGACGGTGCGGAACAACGTCATCGACCACCCCTTCAGACTGGCAGCGCCGGAAGCCGCGATCCAGCTCCAAGGGGTGGACAAGGCCCGGCTCTGGGACAACACCGTGATCGGCTGCCCCGGCTGGAACCTTGCCGCGAAGAATGCCAACGCCTTGAGTATCAAGGGCAATACGTTCAAGGACGCCTACCAGGCGCCGGGCAGTCCGTCGAAGAGTTCGCCGAGCGCCGTGATCTCGCTGGTGGGCTGCACGAATGCCGACGTGGAGGCCAACTCGATCACGGGCACGGATGCCGCGAATGGGATCTGGGTGGAGGGCAGTGCGAATGTCCATCTGGCCGGCAACCGCGCCGCGCAGATGTCCACCCCCGGCGCCGTTCTGGTCGGCACCGGTTCCAGCAACACAAATCTGCGCGACGACGATTCGCCGGGAAACCGAACGGGTGGGCGACCACGTTAGGAAGTCTGATCCGCCGAAGAAGGCCGAAGCGCCCAGGAAGTAGGGGCATGATGAACACACTTCGCACTAGCTGTATATTGGTGGCGGCCTTCTTCGTGGGTCTTCTCGGCGGCGTTGCCGCGTCGCAGGCGGCCGGCAAGGCGTTCCGCCCGCAGGACGCCACGGTCCGGGACGAGTTGGGCCACAAGTTCGTCTGGCGAGACGCCTGCGGCAACAACGGCGACGATCACCAGTTGGCCGGCGGCCTCGAATGGGAAGGCGATTCCCGCGACTTCATCGCCCTCGGCGAGGGGTGGGTGCGCCGGGAGCGCCGCGGCGGCCTGTTCATGCTCTCCTTCCCCGACGGAAACAAGCTCAGCGCCTCGTGGCCGGTGGAGATGTCCAAGGGGCACGTGTGGCGGCTGAAATACGCCCTGACCGACGAGGCGGCCGCGAAGACCCGCGACGGCCTCAAGTTCACCGTCGTGGCCACCGATGCCGCCGGCAACCCGCACCCGCTGGTCGAGCGGGTCTTGAAGCCGCGCGACCAGCGCATCTACGAAGAGGAGATCCGTTTCGAGTTCGACGTCCGCAAGATCACGTTCGTCCACGACAACCTCGGCAGCGAGATGTGGGACGTGTTGTGGATCCTCCCCGACGGGCTCGTGATTCCCCGGGCGGGGGCGCCGGCCGCGGCCGATACGAGTCTCACAGCCTTGCGGCAGGCCATCGAGGATCTGTGCCGCACGTTCCCCCGCGACTACCCTCGCGGCCCGGAGTTCCTGGCCCGGCTCGACCGGATTCAGAAGGGCCTGGCCGACGCAAACCCCGACGCCGCCGGCCTGACCGGCGAGTTTGAGGCCCTTCGCCGCGAGGCGCTGACCGCGAATCCCCTCGTCAGCGGTCGGCCCATCGTCTACGTTGTGCGGCCGCAGTACCGCAGCCACTACCACGCCATCGACACGCTCTTTCACACCGGCGAGTTCAACCCCGACAGGAATGAGTCGCACCCGAACCTGTTCCAGGGCGGCGGGGCGCTGAAGGTGATCGACCTCGCGCGCGGCAGCGCGGCAAAGACGTTGGTCGAAGTCCCCCACGGCATCGCCCGCGACCCCGAGGTGCATTTCAACGGCCGGAAGATCATCTTCTCTCTTCGCCGCAACGTCGGCGAAGACTACCACATCTGGGAGGTCAACGCCGACGGTTCGGGCCTCAGGCAGCTCACGTTGGCGGCGGGCGTGTCGGACTTCGACCCGCTCTACCTGCCCGATGATACGATTCTCTTCTCATCGACGCGGGAACCTAAGTTCAACCAATGCTCGCGCGACCACGGGGCGAACCTCTTCCGCATGGACGCCGACGGCGCCAACATCCACCAGATCGAGCGAAACAACCTCTTCGACAACCAGGCCTCCCTCATGCCCGACGGCCGCATCCTCTATGCCCGCTGGGAATACGTTGACCGCAACTTCGGCGACGCCCACAGCCTGTGGACCGTCTGGCCCGACGGCACCAACCAGGCCATCTACTGGGGCAACAACACCGCGTCGCCGGGCGCGGCATACACGGCCCGCCTCATCCCGGGCACCGACCGGGCCGTCTGCATCTTCGGCCCGCACCACGACCACTTGTGGGGAGCGATGGCCATCGTCGACCCCAGCCTCGGCCTCGACGGGCGCGATCCCGTCGTCCGCCTCTGGCCGCCGGAGGCCATCAACATGGTCCGCGCCGGCGGGCCGTTCGACTGCGACTCGTTCTCGAGCGTGCGCCTCAAGTTCGCCGACCCGTATCCGCTGGCCGATCCCGCGACGGGGCAGGGCGCGGGCAAGTACTTCCTGTGCGCCCGGATGACCGGCCGCGGCGACCAGATGGGCATCTACCTGGTCGACGTCTTCGGCAACGAACTCCTGCTGCACGCCGAGGGGCCGGGCTGCTACGACCCCATGCCGCTCGGCCCGCGCCA
>JAPLML010000743.1 GCA_026387055.1 Planctomycetota bacterium
AGCAATCAGGGCGGACGGGCGGGGAAGCGCAGGCGCGCGGCGGGTCAGGAGACCCGCCGCGCCCGGTGCGGAAGACCGGGCGGTATCATGCGGTTCCTGACAGGTCTCATCATCGGCGGCCTCCTGGCCGCGGCGTCCCTCGCCGCGGAGGGCCCCGGCCCGGATGTCCCCGTGACCGGCCGGGAAAACCCGGACTTGGCGAGTTTTGACCGCCTGATGCTCGCCGTCATGAAAGAGCATCGGCCGCCCGGCGCCGCGCTGGCGGTGACCTACCAGGGGCGGCTCGTCTACGCCCGCGGCTTCGGGTATGCCGACGTCGAGGGCCGGCAGCCGGTGCGGCCGGAATCGCTCTTTCGGATCGCAAGCGTCTCGAAACCCATCACGGCCGCCGCCATTCTCCAACTCGTGGAGCAGGGGAAGCTCAGGCTCGACGCGAAGGCCTTTCCGCTGCTGGGTCTGAAGCCCCACCTCGAGAAGGGCAAGGAGTACGACAAGCGGCTCGACGACGTCACCGTCCTGAACCTCCTCCAGCACGCCGGCGGGTGGGACACGGCCACGTCGCCCGACCCGATGTTCCTGTCCTCGCGGATCGCCGAGCGCCTGGGCACGCCGCCGCCCGCCGAGCCGCCGGACATCATCCGCTGGGTCCTGGGCCGGCCCCTGGATTTCACGCCGGGCGAGCGGCACGCGTACTCGAACTTCGGCTACTCGGTTCTGGGGCGGGTGATCGAGAAGGTCGCGGGCGAGCGCTACGAGGACTACGTGCGGCGCGAGGTGCTCGGCCCGCTTGGAATTCGCAATATGAAGATCGGTAGAACCCTTGAGAGCCAGCGGGCCGAGGGGGAAGTGAAGTACTACGCCCAGAGGCCGTCCCTGGCGGCCGGGTGCGTCGGCCCCACGCTCGGGCACAAGGTCCTGCCGGCCTACGGGCAATGGTACCAGGAGGCCCTGGACGCCCACGGGGGGTGGATCGGCTCGGCCGTGGACCTGGTCCGGTTCGCCGGCGCCTTCGACGACGGCGGGAAACGCCCCATTCTCGGCCCGGCCGGCCTGGCCCGAACGTTCGGCCCGCCCGCCTTTGCGGTGGACAAGAATGGCAAGCCGCCCGAGGCGTACTATGGGTGCGGATGGAACGTCCGGCTGATCAAGAACCGCGGGCTCAATGCCTGGCACGCCGGCCGGTTGAGCGGCTGCTGCGCCACGATCCTCGTCCGCCGGTACGACGGCCTGTGCTGGGCGCTCCTTTTCAACACCGACACCGATCCCGGAGGCAAGTTCCTCATCGAGGTTGCCGATCCCCTCGTACACCAGGCGGCCGATGCCGTCAAACGCTGGCCGGAGTACGACCTCTTCGCGGCGGAGGCGGGCGCCGCTGCCGGGACGAGACAATAGGGTGAGGGCCTCCCCAGGTGTGCCGAGATCTTGTGGCAACCCTGCTCGTCGTGGGCGGCACGGTCACGCGCCGTTGCGTGACCGTGCTTGCTCCCCCACATGACCATGCACGGCCACGCAACAGCGCGTGGCCGTGCCACCCTCGCCACAAACATGAGGTGCGACCGCCTCCCCCGCGACTGCCTCCCCCCGACCTCGAGGGCCGCCGCAGGTAGTTCTACACCGTCCACCCCTGGAGGTAGGGAGGATTCTCGATCGTGTTC
>JAPLML010000265.1 GCA_026387055.1 Planctomycetota bacterium
TTCGAGAGTTGCGGCCGGACTTCGAGCATGGCGCCCACGAGCAGATAACGCATGATGGGACTCAGGCCAATGGTTGCCTCCGTACAAACCGGCGTCACGTCGCCCAGGTAGACCTTCAGTTTGCCTGAAGACACGAACACGGTCTGACGGTCAAAGCAGGTCGTGGAGCCGCGATAGACCACCTTGGCCCCCGCTTTCTCAATGTCGGCTGCCATGATCTCCATCGGCACCAGGCGTTTCGGGTCGCGGCCGATAAGCTGTCGGGCCTTCCCCTCGTCCACCTCGACCCACTGGGCGGAGACCGTGACCACGGGCCCCCCGTCAACACACTGGGCCCGCAAGCCGTCGAGCAACTCCTCCACTTTCTCCTGGCCTTCGGGCGTTTGGGTGACAATCAAGGAGACGGCATTCTGAGCCGTCAAGCACTCGATGGCCCCAGGACCCCCTTCGTCAGCCCAAGCAGCCACCTTGGGATTGAATGTGTTGTTGACAATACGCTTGATGATATCTATCAGTTCATTCGTCCCGTTGGTGGACAATCCGGAACTGGAAATGCCAAAGAGGTCGCCGAATCCGATCCCAATCCCGCCCGCCGCGGCGGCCGTGGCGGCCTGCATGGTGCCCGGCATCGAGTCGAGAACGTCGGGGAAGCCGAATCTGCCGGGTGTCCAGTCGCGTTTGACAAATAGTTCCTCGACCCGATAAACCTTCACTACGAGCGGTTCCGGTTTCGGCTCCTCCTCCTTCTTCTCGGCCTCCTGCCCTTCCGCCCCCAGGGCGACGCCGCAGGCCAGGACCACCGACACGACCACGAGCCAGGGAAGTGCGTATCTCGCTTGCATGGCATTTCTCCTCAAAGGGCAAGACCCAGAGTTTCACGCCCGCCGCCGAACCATCTCCTCCACCATAAATCAAGGCGCGCGGATGTCAACAGTATTTGGCGGCACGTAGTAACAGCTCAGTTTCGGGGGTGGCACGGCCACGCGCCGTTGCGTGGCCGTGCATGGTCACTTGGGCGAGCAAGCACGGTCACGCAACGGCGCGTGACCGTGCCACCCACGCTGAACAAGCGCCAAGGCCGCGGAGCGCGTCCGCCCGCCCACTTCCCTCTTATGGTTGTGAGCCCCGCCGGGGCGTTGCCCCGGCCTACATTGGCGAGGCGGGGCCGGTTTTAACCGTTGACGCCGCGCGCGGCGGCCATTAGAAGAGCGGGGCGAAGCGCGGAGGCACGCGATGGCGCGGCGGAACAACCTGGCCGGATGGGTCTTGGTGTCGCCGGTGGTCGTCGGCCTGCTCGTCTTCACGCTCTACCCCTTCCTGGCCTCGCTCGCCCTGAGCTTCTGTGAGTACGACCTCTTCCCGCCGCCGCGCGGGGTCGGCGCGTGGAACTATGAGACGATGTTCACCCGCGACCCCCTCGTCTGGAAGTCGCTGACGAACGTTCTCTATTACACGGCGCTGGCGGTGCCGCTGGGCATCGTGATGGGCGTGGGCCTGGCGCTCCTGTTGGACGCGAAGATCAAGGGCCTCGCGGTCTACCGCACGCTCTTCTTTCTGCCGTCGATCGTGCCGGTGGTGGCGACGAGCGTGCTGTGGATCTGGCTCCTCAACCCGCAGATCGGCCTCGTGAACACGCTCCTCAGGCTCGTGGGCATCGAGGGGCCGACGTGGCTGGCGAGCGTGGCGTGGTCGAAGCCGTCGCTGGTGTTCATGGGCGTGTGGGGCGTGGGCGGGAGCATGCTCATTTACCTGGCGGGCCTGAAGGACATCCCCGCGAGCCTCTACGAGGCCGCCGTCGTGGACGGGGCGAACGCCTGGCAGCGCGTGCGGTACGTCACGCTGCCGATGCTCACGCCGGTCATCTTCTTCAACCTCGTGATGGGCATGATCGGGGCGTTCCAGTACTTCACGCAGGCGTACGTGATGACGCAGGGCGGGCCGCTCGACTCCACGCGGTTCTACGCCCTGCACCTGTTCTTCGAGGCGTTCCAGTACCTGAAGATGGGTTACGCCTCGGCGATGGCGTGGGTGCTCTTCATCATTGTGGTCGGCGTGACGGCCCTCCTGTTCAGGTCGCAGCACCGGTGGGTGCATTACGGAAGATGAGTTCAGCGGGGAGCCGGAGGCGACCGCGTGTGAAGTGCGAATCAAGGTGATTGCGTGAGCGACGAAGAAGAACCAACATCGCGCCGCCGCCTTCTCCTCTGGCTCGTCCGCGGGCTCTTCATCGCCGCCGCGGCGGTGGGGATGCTCTGGCTCTTCCTCGGCTACGAGCCGCCGGAGGAACGCCGTTGGCCCGGCCGCGAGAAGGTCGTCTTCTGGCACATGTGGACGAGCAACTGGGCCGAGGTCGTCCGCCGCATCTGCGACCGGTTCAACGACAGCCAGGACCGCTACGAGGTCGTGCCGCTGACCGTCTTCGGCGGCAGCCTCAAGACGCTGATCGCCACGTCCGGGGGCGACCCGCCCGACTGCATGGCCCAGTGGGAAGCGGTGATCCCGGCCTGGGCGGCGCGCGGGGCCCTGACGCCGCTCGACACGCTGATGCCGGCCGAGGAATGGCGCGCCCTCCGCGACCGGATGTACCCGGCCGTGCGCGACATCGGCATGTACCAGGACCACTTCTACGGGCTCTCAACGGGCATGAACGTCTGGGCCGTCTACTACCGGCCGGAGTACTTCCGCCAGACCGGCCTCGACCCCGACAAGTTCCCCGAGACGCTCGAGGAGCTCGACGCCCTGTCCGACAGGCTTTTCCAGTATGACAAGGACGGGCGCATTACGCGCATCGGGTTCACCCCGCGATGGCTGGTCCACTACATCGCGACCTTCGGCGGGAGCCTGTACGACCCGGCCACGCGCCAGATCACGTTCACGAACCCGAAGAACGTGGAGGCGCTGGAGTGGATTACGAGCCGGGCCGACAGGTACGGCTTCGAGCGGATTCTCCAGTTCGAGTCGGGCCTGTCGACGACGATGGCGGCCTCGTGGCCGTTCATCAGCGGGGCCTACGCGATGGTCCTCGACGGCCAGTGGCGCGTGGAGCAGCTCGCGAAGTACGCGCCGGAACTGGAGTACCGCGTCGCGCCCCTTCCGCCGCCGAAGGGGGGTAAGCCGCTCGCCTGCTGGTCGAACGGGAACTTCACGATCATCCCGAGCGGCGCGAGGAACAAGGCCGGCGCGTGGGCGTTCATGCGGTTCTGGTCGGGCGTCGACAAGCCGGAGCGGGCGGCCGAGTTCTACACCTGGGGCGGATGGCTCCCGATCACGCCCGACGTGGCCGCCGCGCCCAGGTACCAGGCCTACTGCGCCACGTACCCGCACTTCCGCGCGTTCCTCCAGATCATGGCCTCGCCGAACGTGCAGGTGACGCCGCCGGTGCCCGTGCAGGCCTACATGATGAGCCGCCTCACGTGGGCGGAGGACGCCGCCCTCCGCCGCCACCTTTCGCCCCGCGAGGCGCTCGAGCAGGCGGCGCGCGAGACGCAGAGGGAGCTGGAGAACATGGGCATTGGGCGGGAAGGGAACCGAAAGGAAATGCTAAATGTTAAATGATAAATGCTAAATGGAAAAACACGAACGCTTGCCGTTCAATTTAACATTTAGCATTTAACATTTAGCATTTCTGTTATAAAGGGTAAAAGCGTTGAAGCACCCCTGGTACATCCGACTGGCCATCCACGCCGCGCTCGTCGCCCTGGCGCTGCCGTTCTGCATGCCCCTGGTGTGGATGGTCGGGACGAGCCTGAAGGAGGACGCCCAGATCTTTCCGAAGGAAGTCGTGACCACGGTGCCCGAGTTCCTCTCGCAGTGGTGGCCGAACCCCTTCCGGTGGGCCAATTACCCGGAGGCCCTTCGCTACGTGCCGTTCCCCATCTACCTGCGGAACACGCTGATGCTCTGCGCGGTGAACGTGGCGGCGGCGGTGGCCTCGAGCGCCCTGGCGGCCTACGCGTTCGCGAAGCTGGAGTGGCGCGGCCGGAGCATCCTCTTCGCCGTCGTCATCGCCACGATCATCCTGCCGGGCGAGGTGCGGATGATCCCGACGTTTGCCCTCTACCGCTGGCTGGGCTGGTACGGGACGTACCTGCCCCTGATCGTCCCCGCATTCTTCGGCAATGCGTTCTTCATCTTCCTGCTGCGGCAGTTTTTCCGAACCATCCCCGACGACCTGTGCGATGCCGCCCGCATCGACGGCTGCAGCGAGTGGGGAATCCTGTGGCGGGTGGTGCTGCCGTTGTCGAAGCCGGCCCTGGCCACGTGCGGGCTGTTTCAACTGCTCGGCACGTGGAACGATTTCAACGGGCCCCTGCTCTACCTGAACGACCAGACGAAGTACACGCTGGCCTACGGGCTCCAGCAGTTCCTCGGGGCGTACGGCGGCGAGTGGTCGAAGCTCATGGCGGCGGCCACGGTCTTCACCGTGCCGATCATCGTCCTCTTTTTCCTGGCGCAGAAGACCTTCATCCAGGGCATCTCGACGACGGGAATGAAAGGATGAAGAAATTGCAGATTGCAGATTTCAGATTGCAGATTGCGGATTAGCAACAGAGACCCGGGAAGGTGAGGCTGAAGATCTCCCACGCCTGGCCGTGATCAGGAGCGCCTGTGCCTTTGCCGCTGCCGTTGTTTTTCAATCTGCAATCTGCAATCTTCAATCTGCAATTCTCAGTCCCACTCAATCACCGTCGGCTCGCTGGGCGGCACCTCGACAGGCTCGGGCCGGGGCGCCTGGGGCTCGGCGTGCCTGACGGGTTCGATGTGCCTCGTGGGCTGAGCGCGCTTAACGGGTTCGGTATGCTTGACAGGGGCCGCATGCGCCGCGGGGACCGCAGGGGTCACGGGAGCGGGCGACGGACTCGCCGCCGCCTGGGGCCTGACTCGGCCACGCCCGCCGCGGCGACGGCGGCGGCGCTTGCGGCCCGGCTGGTCCGGCCCACCAGCCGCGGCGGCCGACGCGTGCTCCGGCGGACGGCTCGGCTGTCGTGAGGCCGGCGCCGGCTTCGGCGGATGGGACGGCTGCCGCGGGGCCGACGCCACCTGGGTCCGCGGCGGCGCGGCACGCCTCGTCGCGCGCGGCGCGTGCGGCGCCGCCCCCGGCTTCGTCCCCGGCGCGGGCGCCAGGTCCAGTTTCCTGCCGATGAGCCGCTCCAGGGCCTGAACGTACGCGCGGTCGCCGGGCGTGACGAAACTCGAGGCCCGGCCGTTGGCCTCCAGGCGGGCGGTCCGCCCGACGCGGTGCACGTAGTCCTCCGGCGAGCGCGGAAAATCGTAGTTGATGACGTGCTCGATGTCGGCCACATCCAGGCCGCGGGCCGCAATGTCGGTCGCCAGCAGGATGCGGTAGCGGCCCTCGCGGAACCCCTTCATCGCCTCGTCGCGCTGGTACTGCTCGCGGTCCCCGTGAATACGGGCCACGTGATGACCGAGGCTCATGACGCGCCGC
>JAPLML010000076.1 GCA_026387055.1 Planctomycetota bacterium
CGACAACGACGTGGGCGACTCGGAGTTCAAGCTCATCGACCACACGCCCGGCTACGGCAGCGTGGCCCGGTACTGGGCACTGGCGGTCCAGACGGCCAACGAGGAGAACCTGGGCTCCTGCCCCGCCGACCCCGTCATGGTGATGCAGGCGATGGGCCGCAAGATCGGTTTCATCCCGGCTTCGGCGCGGCTGGCGGACCCGGAGCGGCGCCTGCCGCTGCACATCTACCTGGCCGAGTCGGGCGTGACCCTGGAGCAGATGGCCGACGCGATCAGCGATGAGCTCAGGCGCGCGGGCCGGTGCATGGTGGTCGTAAGCGAGGGGTTCGACGTCGGCGACCTCGGCGCGCGCAAGGACGCCTTCGGCCACGTGCAGTTCTCGGCCAGCGGCACCACCGCCGCCCAGACCATCGTCAACTACCTGACCGAGAAGGGTCTGCCCGTTCCCGGCGCCGCGCGGTGCAACGTCCCCGGAACGGACCAGCGCCACAACATGATCTACGCCTCCGCGGTGGACCTCGACGAGGCGTACAAGGTGGGCCAGAAAGCCGCGTTCATCGCCGCCGAAGACGGCAGCGGATGGATGGCCACGATCCTGCGCGAGCCGGGGGCCGTCTACCGCGTCCGGTACGACAAGGTGCCGCTGGAGGCGATGGCGAACTCCGAGCGCAAGTTCCCGGCCGGCTGGATCGCGCCGAACCGCCGCGACGTCACCGACGACTTCGTCACGTACGCCCGGCCGCTCATCGGCGACGACTGGCCCAGCGTTCCGCTCGTCGACGGGCGCCAGCGGTTCGCCCGCTTCGCCCCGATCTTCGCCGAGAAGAGGTGCAAGCCCTACCAGCCGCAAGCGCTGCGAAAGGAAAAATGAGATGCCGGGTGCCATGCTTTCGCGCTGCGGCGAATGCATGGCCCACAAGTATGCAGGCCGCGGCTTCGCCGCGGCGCACAACCCATTTAGCCGCCCAGCTTGCTGGGCGCGTTTTCGGCCAACGAAAGGATCGCAGCATGGCCAGCGAGATCCCACTCCGTTACGGCATGAACCCGCACCAGAAGCCGGCCCGCGTCTTCGTCAAGGAAGGCGAGCTGCCGCTGGAGGTCTTGAGCGGCGCGCCGGGCTTCATCAACATGCTCGACGCCCTGAACGCCTGGGCCCTGGTGAAGGAACTCAAGGCGGCGCTCGGCCTGCCGGCGGCGGCCTCGTTCAAGCACGTCAGCCCCGCCGGGGCGGCGGTCACCGCCCCCCTATCGGACGCGGAGAGGAAGGCGTTCTTCGTCGACGACATGCCGGACCTCTCGCCGCTGGCGATCGCGTACGCCCGGGCCCGCGGCGCCGACCGCCTGTCGAGCTTCGGCGACTTCGCCGCCTTCAGCGAGCCGCTGGACCGCGCGTCGGCCGAGCTCCTCGCGCGCGAGGTCTCCGACGGCTGCATCGCCCCCGGTTACGACGCCGACGCCCTGGAAGTCCTCCGCAGCAAGCGCGGCGGCAAGTACCTCGCCCTGAAGATCGACCCCACCTTCGACCCGCCCGCCATGGAGAGCCGCCAGGTCTACGGCATCTGGCTCGAGCAGGCCCGCAACGCGGTCATCCCCGGCCCGGACCTTTGTAAGACCCTCGTGACGCAGAACAAGGACCTGCCGCCGGAGGCCGTGCGCGACCTGGTGGTGGCGACGGTGGCCCTCAAGTACACGATGTCGAACTCGGTGGCGTTCGCCAAGAACGGCCAGGCCATCGGCATCGGCGCCGGCCAGCAGTCGCGCGTCCACTGCACGCGCCTCGCCGGGTCGAAGGCCGACCTCTGGTGGCTGCGGCAGCACCCGCGCGTGCTCGAAGCCCGCTTCAAGGAAGGCGCCTCGCGGGCCGAGCGGAATAATGCCATCGATCAGTATCTATTAGAGCATCCCACCCCGTTCGAGAAGCGGGTGTGCCGGAAGGCGTTCGTCGAGGCCCCGAAGCCGCTCTCGCCGAAGGACCGCCGGGAATGGCTCGCCCGGCTCACGGGCGTCAGCCTGTCGAGCGACGCGTTCTTCCCGTTCCGCGACTCGATCGACCGCGCCGCCCAGTCGGGCGTCAAGTACGTCCTCCAGCCCGGCGGCAGCGACCGCGACGACGTGGTCATCCAGGCCTGCGACGAGCACGGCATGGTCATGGCGATGTCGGGGCTGCGGCTCTTCCATCATTAGAAGAAGGTAACTAGGTAACTGAGTAACTAGGTGACTGGGTAACAGCAGAACCCGCTTCGAGCCCGCCGCGGAAGCGGCGGGAGATATGCCTGTAGGGGAACTCCGCGGCCAGGGGCAGGAGATGCCAATCTCCTGAAGGACAAC
>JAPLML010000577.1 GCA_026387055.1 Planctomycetota bacterium
GTGGGTCAGGAGACCCACCGTGCACGAGGTCAAGTGGCGTTGCAGTACCAGGAGGCCCCCATGCGGTTCTGGCTGAGCGTGCTGGTCCTGGCGGGGATGTCGATGCCGGTTCAGGGGCAGGTGTATGGCCCGCGCGTCACCAGCGAGCACAACGCCGATACGACGGACCTGGCGCGGTTCCGCCAGTTCCACGCGTGGAAAGACAAGCGGGACAACGACCTCGCGATCGCCCTCTGGCAGTACCTCTGCGACTACGAGACCGGCCTGTACCACTTCTACGAGGTGCTGGACGGCCCGGACCCCTTCGCGGAATACGCCACGATGCGCGAACCTTTGAAGATGCTGAACGTCTACAACATGGGCTACTGCGGTATCTTCGGTCCGACCGTCGAGGGGATCTACGCCGGGTGCGGTTTCACGACAGGGCGAAGTTTCGGCCTGCCGGGCTGGAGCCATTGCGCCACGGAGATCTTCTACGGCGGCGCGTGGCACTACTTCGATGTCGACGTCCGCGGCGCCCTCGCGAAGGCCGACGGCACCATCGCCAGCCTCCAGGAGGCCAAGGTGGACAAACAGCTGTGGCTGGATTCCATGGGGCGCGTGAAGCCCTTCTTCCCGCACCACGCGACGCCGGCGGAGGCCGCCAAGGTGGCCGACATCTACGCCAGGAGCCCCGTGGACTACCAATACCGCTGGTTCCAGGGGAGCCATACGGCGGACTACGTCCTGCGCCCGGGCGAGGCCTTCACGCGCTGGTGGCAGCCGCAGGGCGGCCGCTGGAACCACCGGCCCTGCTACAACAAGGAGGAGTGGGTGCGGAAACTCCTCCTCGCGCCGCCGGTCGGCATGAAGCCCAACCACCGCGAGTTCACCCCGTGGAACCACGGCAACGGACTCTTCCACTATGCCCCCACCCTCACCAGCGCCAGCCGCGACGTGGCTCTGGGGGCCTACGTGCTCCGGGGCCTCGCCCCCGGCAAGCGCGGGCTGGAACTGGCGGCAGACTCGGGCGAGGTCGTCTTCGAGGTCTTCACGCCTTTCGTCATCGTGCCCAAGGTGGGCGATCTGGACAACGAGGATGACGACCGCGAGGCGTCGGTCGTCGGCCTCGAGGCGGCGGCGCCCGTGAAGGTGCAGCTCTCGCTCGACAACGGCCTCTCCTGGAAAGACGCGGCCGCCCTCGCGCCGGGCAGGCACGTTCTGGACCTCACGCGCCAGGTCAAAGGCACGTACGGGTACCTGGTGAAGCTCGCGGCGGCAGGCCCGAAGGGGACGGTGGCCCTCCGCTCGATGAATATCGACACATGGGTACAGGTGGCCCCCATCTCGCTCCCGCGGCTGAAAAAGGGCGCCAACCGCCTGCGGTACGATACCGGCGACCGCTACGGCGGGATCACCCGACCCGTGCTGGTCCTCCCCAACGCCGCCGACCCCGACGACCTGAAGAAGTACGTCGACCGCCTGCCGGAGAACTACGACCCCAAGCGAAACCTGGATCGCATCCGGGGCGACGTGGTGACCCGGATGGCCGCGCCCCCGGACTCCAAGATCTCCTGGTTCAGCGTCGGCGGCACGTTCAATACGCATCAGGGAGCGGGGGCCAAAAACACGGACAACCGGATCGCCTATGCCGTCGGCGAACCCAAAGGGTTCACCGAGGTGTACAAGGCCGAGGTCCCCGCCTGGGTCAATCACTGGCGGTACAACTACGACACCGACGTTCGGCTCGAGAAGCCAGCCGAGGTCGTCTACGTCCGGTACAGCGGCAGGCCCGGCGTGAGCGTCCTGCGTGCGTGCCTCCACGTGCTGCCCGGCGAGAAGCACGACCCGGCGGTTACCCTTACCCACGGCTGCCGGGTCGGCGACAAGATGATCGAGAAGACGGTGGAAATGAAGACCCCGGGCGAGTACACCGTGGACTGTGACGGCGACGTCGAGAATGTATTCGTCCGGATCGCGAAGCCGTCGACATGAGCACCGCCGGCTCCACCGGAAGGCGCGCGAGGTGGTCGCTCGCGTCCAGGCAGAATAGCACGACAGCGTCACTTTGCGCGGCGGGTCTCGTGACTGTACGTGTTTAGCGCGGCGCCAAATTGCCGGGCGGCACGGCCACGCTAGACACGTACGGCGACCCACCGCGCAAAGGTTCAAGTGAAGTTGTAGTGAGAGAGGCGGCGTGCCCTTGGGGGCAACGATGGCGAAGCGGGCGAGGAAGTCGGGATCGCGAGGCGCAAGGAGGTGCTCGATGAAGAATGCACTGACGCGACGTCGGTTTCTGGCGGCAGCCTCGGCGGCAGGCGCGGGGCTGACACTTGGAACAGGTCCGGTGATCGTTCGAGGCGAGGAGAAGCCTGCGCTTCTGGGCGGCCAGCCCGCTCGCAAGGGGCCGTTTCCGGCGTGGCCGGTGTTCGACGGCAAAGATGAAGAGGCCCTCCTGAAGGTCATGCGGACGGGCAAGTGGTACCGCGGGGACGGGGCCTGCGTCGCCCGCTTCGAGGAGGCCTACGCCGAGCGGATGGGGGCCAAGTATTGCGTGGCCACGGCCAGCGGCTCGACCGCCCTCTACACAAGCCTGGCCGCCCTGGGCGTTCAGGCCGGCGACGAGGTCATCCTGCCCCCTTACACGTTCGTCGCCTGCGTCAACGTGATTCTGGCGCTCAATGCCCTGCCGGTCTGTGTGGAGACGGACCCGGAGACCTTCCAGATCGACCCCGCGAAGATCGGGCCGGCCATCACCGACCGGACGGTGGCCGTCATGCCCGTGCACCTCGGGGGGAACGTGGCGAACCTCGACGCCGTCCTGGCCGTGGCCCGCGAGCACAAGCTGGCCGTCGTCGAGGACACGTGCCAGTCGCACCTGGCGGAGTGGAAGGGCCGCAAGGCGGGCACCCACGGCGACACGGGGTGCTTCAGCTTCCAGGCCTCGAAGAACCTCAACGCGGGCGAGGGCGGCGCCATTCTCACCAGCAGCGGCGACGTGGCGGACCAGTGCTACGCCGTCCACAATCACGGCCGGCCGCGCAAGGGCGGCGGCGCGTACTCCCGCCAGGGCGTGAACTTCCGGATGACGGAGTTCCAGGCGGGGCTGCTCCTTTCGCAGATGACGCGCCTGGAGGAGCAGGCCCGCCGGCGCGAACAGAACGCCCAGGCGCTGACGAGCCTGCTCCGCCAGATCCCCGGCATCCGGCCGGCCGGGATGTACGAGGGATGCACGCGAAACGCCTATCATCTCTATATGTTCCGCTATAATAGCGAGGCGGTCGCCGGGCTGCCGCGGGCCGCCTTCCTGAAGGCCCTCTCGGCCGAGGGCGTCTCGGCCTCGAGCGGATATACGCCGCTCAACAAGCTTCCCT
>JAPLML010000304.1 GCA_026387055.1 Planctomycetota bacterium
GCCCTGCCTAAGCCGTCGCGCGACGACCTGAGGCGCATCATCGAGGTCTGCAAGGGCCAGCGCCTCACGTTCCGCATCGTGCCCGGCGTGGCCGACCTCCTGGAGGGCCGCCTCGACGTCACCCGCCTGCGCGAGGTCGACATCAACGACCTCCTGGGCCGCGAGCCCATCACCCTCGACATGGAGGGGATCGGCCATTTCCTGGCTGGCAAGGTCGTCCTCGTGGAGCAGGCCGAGAACAACCTCTTCTACATCGACCGCGAGCTGCGCGAGGCCCACCCGGGGCTGGGGGTCGTGCCGGTCATCGCCGACGTTGGCGACCGCGTGCGCCTCGAGGCCGTCTTCCGGAGCTGCCGGCCCGCCGTCATCTTCCACGCGGCGGCACATAAACATGTGCCGATGATGGAGATCAACCCCGGCGAGGCGATCAAGAACAACGTCTTCGGCACGAAGAACGTGGCCGACATGGCCTGCCGCTACCAGGCTGAGGCGTGCGTTCTCATCTCGACCGACAAGGCCGTCAACCCGACGAGCGTCATGGGCTGCACGAAGCGCATCGCGGGCATGTACTGCCAGTGCCTGGCGCGCCAGCCCGCCGGCGCGGGGACGAAGTTCGTCGTGGTCCGCTTCGGCAACGTCCTCGGGTCGGCGGGCAGCGTCGTGCCGATCTTCCGCGAGCAGATCGCCCGCGGCGGGCCCGTCACGGTCACCCACCCCGAGATGCGGCGGTACTTCATGACGATCCCCGAGTCGACGCAGCTCGTCATCCAGGCCGGCGTCCTGGGCAAGAGCGGCGAGATCATGCTCCTCGACATGGGCGAGCCGGTCAAGATCGTCGACCTGGCCCGCGACATGATCACCCTGTCGGGCTTCCGCCCCGACATCGACATCAAGATCGAGTACCAGGGCCTGCGGCCGGGCGAGAAGCTGTTCGAGGAGCTCCGCACGAGCGCCGAAGATATCCTGCCCACGCCGCACAAGAAGATCTTCGTGTGGCAGAGCGGGTACTGCGCCATGGAGGACATGCAGGCGGGCCTGAAGCGCCTGGAGGCCGTCCTCGACGGGGCCCCGTTCGCCGAGATCTACAAGGTCCTCCAGAGCATCGTGCCGGAATACCAGCCGCCGGCCCAGCCGCCCTCGCCGCACGCGCCCTACGAGCCCTCGCCGTCCGCCTGAGCGTTTTCGTTGGCACACCCGCGCCGCCCGCGACTATAATCCCTTTTCCGCGAAAGGGGTGCGCGGCGGGTCAGGAGAACCGCCGCGCACGGTTGTGCCCGGTTCCACGGCCTGCCTGCCGACGGGCAGGCCGGTCTTGTCCGGCCGTGCGTTGCTCTCGCTGAGAGGATGCGGCAATGCGGGTCCTGGTGACGGGCGGGGCGGGGTTCCTGGGGTCGCACCTGGCGGACCGGCTGATGGCCGACGGCCACACGGTCGTCTGCCTCGACAACCTCTCCACCGGCCGCCGCCGCAACGTCGAGCACCTCCTGGCCTTCGAGCGATTCGAGTTCGTGGAGGCCGATGTCATCGAGCCGCTGCCGGTGGCGGGGCCGCTCGACTTCATCTATCACCTTGCCTCGCCCGTCGCCCGCCACGCCGAGCAGCCGATCGCGACCCTGCGCACCGGAGCCGAGGGGACGCGGCGGGTCCTGGACCTGGCGGCGGCGTGCAGGGCGGTCCTCGTGCTCGCCTCGACCAGCGAGGTCTACGGCGACCCGATGGTCCACCCGCAGGTCGAGACCTACGCCGGGCACGTCAGCCCCGTCGGCCCGCGCTCGTCGTATAACGAGGCGAAGCGGTTCAGCGAGGCCCTGGCGGTGGCCTACCGGCGGGAGCGCGGCGCGGCGGTTCGCATCGCGAGGATCTTCAACACCTACGGCCCGCGGATGCGGCCCGACGACGGCCGCGTGGTGCCGACGTTCATCACGCGGGCCTTGGCGGGGTCGCCGATCCGCCTCTTCGGCGACGGCACGCAGACGCGCAGCTTCTGCTACGTCTCCGACATGGTGGAGGGCCT
>JAPLML010000345.1 GCA_026387055.1 Planctomycetota bacterium
ACTGCTTGGGGTCGCCGACGCCGAACAGCGCGCCCGGCCGCAGCGGCGCCTCCTTCCGCCGCCCCGCCGGCCCGGTCACCAGCAGGTCGACGATCTCGAACTGAAGCAGGTTCGTGTCCTGAAGCTCGTCGACGAGGATCGCCCGGAAGCGCTGGCGGCAGTCCTCAAGCACCCGGGCGTTGCCCTTCAGGAGGTCCCGCGCCCGAATCTGGAGGTCCTCGAAGTCCAGGGCCGCCCGCTCGCCCTTGGCTGCCTCGTACGCATCGATCATCCGGCACGCGACGCGGTAGAACGCGCGGGCCAGGGCCACGTGCCGCTTCTCCGTCTCGGCGTCGAAGACAGGCAGCGCCTGGGTCGCCTTGCGGATGGACTCGCGGAGGGTTTTCAGGGCCTCGCCGGCGGCGTCGAAGTCGTCTTTGGACGGCCACTGGCGGACGCTTCCGCCTCGCAGGTCGATGGCGGCGAGCTGGGCCGCTGCGTCCTGTGCGATCTCGGGCGTGCGGGCGCGCCTCAGCCGCTCGACCTGCGCAAGGGTTCCCTGCCTGAGTTGCTCGCGTTTCTCGCCGCTTGGGCCGGCGACCGACGCGAGGGTCCTGGCCGCCGCACAAAAGGCGGGCGACGCCGTGCAATCGTTGAGGAGTTGGCGTGCCAGCACGCCCACGGCTTCCTTGAGGCCCGCGATGATCTCGGCGTCGCTTCGGTCCATCACGGGCGCGGTCATGCGGCGCAGGACCTCGCGCTTCTCGCCGACGATCTCGGCGAACGTCTCGCGAGCCTCCATGAGGCTGAAGTGTTCGAGGATGGCCAGGAGATCGGCATCTTCCTGTTGGAGGAGGTCCTCAAACGTGGCCGCCACCACGTCCTGGCGGAGAAAGGCCGCCTCCGTCTCATCGAGCAGCGTGAAGCTCGGGTCCACCCGCGCCTCGATCGGGTAGCGGCGCAGGAGCGCGCTACAGAAACTGTGGATGGTGTCGATCGGCGCGATGTCGACGTCCCAGTAGCGGGCGAGCCAGATCTCCATCCGCCTCCGGTCGCCGGCCTTCCGTGCCTCTTCGACCTGCGCGCGGCAGGCCCGGCGGATGCGGTCGCGCATCTCGGCCGCCGCGTTCTCGGTGAACGTGATGGCCGCCAGGTGCAGGAGCGGCAGGGCGAGGTCCTGCTCGAGGAACCGGATGTACCGCTCCACCAGAACGCTCGTCTTGCCGCAGCCGGCCCCGCTGGTGACGCAGAGGCTGGATGTCAGGTTTTCGACGATCTCGCGCTGGACGGGGGTGAGGCGGCTCATGCGTCGGCCTCCCCGGCGTCGGCGGTCTTATCCTCAATCCGCTCCAGCTCGGCGATGGGATGGGCCTGCCACTTGCGCTCGATGCGCCACTCGGCGTAGCGGCAAATCTCGCTGAAATCGCAGTGGCCCGGGCACCCGTTCCGTGGGTACACCGGGAAGCGGCCGCGGCGCATCGCGTCGACAAAATGGCGGATGTACTCGGCGGCACGCTCCTGGGCAGGGGCGACGCTGCCCTCGGGAAACTTCCTCGTGGCCGCCGTGGTCAGCAAACCGCTTTCCCTGGGATGGCGGATGGGCAGGAAGAACGCCCGCGCCAGGCCCTCGCGCTCGGCCGGAGGCAGCATGGCCTCCGCCGCCCAGAGATAAATCGGCAGTTGGAAGCCTGTGCCCGCCTGCATGTCACGGGCCGAGGGCGCGCTGCCCGTCTTATAGTCGATGACTTGGTGCCCCGCCTGCGGGTCGATGGCCAGGTCGATGCGGTCGATGCGCCCGCTGAGGCGCACGGGGCCGTGCGGACTGTCGATGGCGATCGGCTCGCGCCGGCCCGGCGGCTCCAGGGCGCCCGACGCGGACGCGCCGAACGGTGCCTCGGTGCAGGCGGCGCGCCAGCCGGCCTGGCGCTCGATGTGCCAGTCGACTAGGCCGCGCACGTCGCGCAGGATGTTCCGTTTCTGGACCTGCCACAGGGCGGCCGACCCGACGCGTCCGCGCGACTCCAGATGCTTGAAGTACCCCGCCGCCGTCTCATCGAGAAGGGCGACGGCGCCCTCCCGATTCGCCGCGGTGAGTTGCCCGCCGAACTCCCTGGACTTCGCCAGGGCACGGAAGAACTTCTCGAGCAGGCTATGGTAGATGAGCCCCACGTCGAGCGTGCCCAGGTCGGGCGAGGGCTCTTCGATCGGCTTCAGGCCGAGGACCGTGCCGGCGAGAAACGCAAACGGGCACGCCCCGAACGTCTCCAGCCTGGCGGCGCTCATCACGGTCTGGCCGGGAAAACGGCGGCACAGATCCTCAAGGATCTCTTCGGCCGCGAGGACCCCGTCGAACGGGCCGAACGCCTCGCCGTGCTCGCGCTCCCACTCGGCGGCAAGACCGGCCAGGGCCGTCTCGGCGGCAGGACCGCGCGAGAGCATTGCGTCGAGCAGCCCCAGGCCGGCGTCGCTGTCCCCGCGTCCGCCGGGGCCCCACACCGAGAACATCGTGGCGGCCAGGAGTTCCTGGTCGGCGCGAAGGCGCTCGGGCGGAACGTCGAGGTCGCGCGTGCTCACGTCGACGACGGGCAGGGGTTCGCCGTCGGCGCCGGGCGCGAAGAGGCCCTTCAGTTCCTCCAGGTAGTGGCTGGCCAGGGCCGGCCGACCCTGGGCGTCGAGCGAGGAGTACGCGAGCGTCAGCGTCTTGCGGGCCCGCGTGGCGGCCACGTAAAAGAGGAGCATCTCCTGCTCGGCCTGGTGGCTGGTGTCGGGGAGGTCCACGCCGCGCTCGCGCAGGTCGCGGCGCTCCGCGTCGTCGAAAAACGGGTGGCGCCGGCCCCGCCGCGGAAACTCCTTCTCCGCCAGGCCGAGGACGAAAACGTGGTCGAACGATAGGCCGCGGCCCTGGCGCGCGTCGAGCACGAGCACCGGCGCGTCATGCGGCTCGGCGGACGAGATCGTGGCCAGGCCGAGTCCCTGCGTCACCTCCTTCAGGAACGTGTCGAGGGACACCGGCGCGGCCTCGGCTTCGTCGAGAAGGGCGACTTCTTCAAGGAGTTCCTCGAAGGCCGCGAGGGCCTTGAGGTCGCGCGCCCGCCCTTCGGCCGACGGGTGGGCCCTGGCGGCCGACCACAGCCCCGCGTCGCCGACAAGGCGGCGCAGGCCGTCGGCAAACGCGCGCCGTGCGGCGCGCGGGGGCAGGGCGAGGGCCGCAAAGAGGCGCTCGATCAAGGCTTCCGCGCGGCCGATCTCGGCGCGGCGTGCGGCGGCGTGTTCGCGGGAAATCGCCGGCTGGCCCGACTCGTCGAGGACGCCGGCCTGGTGCTCGAGCAGGCTCCGCAGGTAGGCAAAGCCTTTCGCGTAACGGTCGCGGCCCTTCCAGACGTTGGCGTCGCGCGCGAGGCGGACCGCCGCCCGCGCCGTCTCGGCGTCGGCCCCGAAGGCCGACGGCACGAGGTAGTTGGACTTCAGCAGCCGCGCCATCGCGCGGTACGAGTAATCCTCCACCTGGAGCCGCACGAGCGCCATCGCCGCCCGGACGGCGGGGCAATCCTCCAGGGGTAGTTCGTTCGCTACGCGGAAGCGCAGGCTGTACCGCGGAAAGACCTCGCGCACGAGCGGCGCGTAGGGCTCCAGCGACCGCGCGAGAAGAGCGATGCTGGCGGGGCGGTCGGCGCCGCCGCGCACGAGGTCCACCGCGCGCCGGGCGACCTCCTCGATCTCACGCGTCCGGCCGGCGGCGCGGATGATCGAGATCGTTCCATCGGCCTTTGGCGCCGCCGCGGCGTCCGGAAGCCGAAAGAGGTGCGTCCGCACACGGTCCAGCGAAGCCAGCAGGCCGCTCGCCTCGTTCACGACGGTCTCAACCAAACGCGCGCCGAACCGTTCGCGAACGCGCTGGCGGGTCCGGGCGGTCATGCCGAAAAGGTTGGGGCGGTCGGGTTCCCACGTGAGCGTGATGAGCGTCCGCTCGGCCTGCCGCGAGAGGGTGTCGAGCATGTCGAGCTGGGCGGGGGCGAAGTCGTGGAACCCGTCGACCGCCAGCAGGGCCAGGCGGCCGAAGGGGCCGAACTCGCCTTCCTGCACCAGCGCCGCCGCGTGCCAGAACTGGCCGGCGTCGTCGTAAACGTCGAGCGCCTGGAGACGCTTCTGGTACTCGTCGTAAAGCCGGATGAGGACGACCTTCGTGGGCGTTCTCAGTTCTGCGACGATGGCGCGGCCGAAGGCGTTCGGTTCGACCCGCGCGGCCTTGAGCTCGCGGAACAGCGCGTCGAGAGCATCCACCAGGCCCGGGGCGCCGCGAACGTCCTTGATGACCTCGGCGTCCTTCGGCGTGAGGCGGTCGAGACACTCGCGGATGACCTGGCGGCGGGCGAGTTCGGTGATCCGCCGGACGGGCCGGCCCGCGGCCGTCAGGAGCCGGTCGGCCAGCTCGTGGATCGTCAGAATCTGCGGACGGAAGAGAACGCCCGCGGGCTGCGCGGCCAGCAGGCGGCTCTCGGTGGCGCGGCGGCGGAGGGCCGTCGGCACGAGCATCAGGCACCGGCCGGGTTCCGCCCGGTCGAGCGCCGCCCGGTAGGCTTCGAGGACGCGCCCGGCCTTTCCGCTCCGGGCCGGCCCGACAATGAGTTCGACGGGCGATGGCACGCTGCCCCCGCGACTGGACTATTCCGGCGCTGACCCTATCGCGGGCAGGGGCAGGTGTCAAGGCGAGATTGGCCGGCGGGGTAACCCCTTAGTTATAGGTGCTTGGTTCAGATAACCCGGGTGGCACGGCCACGCGCCGATGCGGGGC
>JAPLML010000467.1 GCA_026387055.1 Planctomycetota bacterium
TCGCTTGCACTTGGAAAGAAAGCCGCGTATTTCTGGGCCCCGAACGCTTCGGGAGCCCAAAGATAGTTAACGGCGTTGGGTGGCACGGCCACGCGCCGTTGCGTGGCCGTGCATGGCCAAGGGGGGGAGCAAGCACGGTCACGCAACGGCGCGTGACCGTGCCACCCACGCTGAACAGGTCTCCTGGCCCACCGCGCGGCAATTGCCCCCGGGCGGCGAGATAACGCAGGTGCGCGGCGGGTCAGGAGACCCGCCGCGCAGAACGTTCGGGAGCGATCCAATGTCGTCCACACGCTTGCCTCTGATCCTCGCCGCCGTCCTTGCCCTGTCCCTATGCGTCACCGCGGCCGGCGCAGAAGCGAAGCGCGTCCCCGTCGTCTATTCCACGGACCTCTACCACCCGCACGTCGACGCCGACGACCACGTGGACCTGGCGACGGTCTTCGCCCTGCCGGAGCTGGATGTCCGGGCCGTCCTCCTCGACAACGGCCAGTGGCAGAGGCAGAAATCCGGCCGCACGCCCGTCGAGCAGATGCTGGCGATGACGGGCCGCCGCGTCCAGTACGCGCCCGGCCTCGCGCCCCTGAAATCTCCGGAGGATGACGGGCGCACCCACCCCGCCGAGTATCAGCAGGCGGTCGAGCTCCTGCTGAAGGCGCTTCGCGAGTCGGGCGAACCGGTGCACGTCATCACGACCGGGAGCGTGCGCGACGTGGCGGCGGCGTTCAACCGCGAACCCGAACTCCTGCGGGCCAAGGTGGCGGGCCTTTACATCAACATCGGGAACTCCAGCCTCGGCGGCGACGAGTACAACGTCGAGCTCGACCGCGCGGCCTACCGCCGCCTCCTCCAGACGGGCCTGGCCATCTACTGGTATCCCTGTTTTCCGAAGAACGTGCAGGAGTCGACATACTGGCTGATGGCCGATTTCCCCGCCACGTTGAAAGCCTCCCCCGCCCCGCTGCGAAACTACTTCATCTACGCCGTCCGCCACCTGGACCCCACGAAGTATGACCCCGTGACCGCCCTCGCGGCCGACCTGGGCCCGGTGGACGAGGCGTTTGCGAAGGCCGGGGCCTTCCGGCCCGCGAAGGAGATGTGGTGCACTCCGGCCCTCCTGACCGTGGCCGGTCGGAGGATCTATCGGGTCGCGGGCGGCTACGTGGCGGCCGCCGCCCCGCCGCCCGGCGCGGAGGAAGTCAGGCTCTACGAGTACGTGCCGACGCGTCTGGAGGTCGACCCGCAAGGCAAGCCGACCCGGATCGACTACAACGCGTCGGACCCCAACGTCAAGGTCATCCGGGTAAGCGACCCGAAACTCTACGGCGAGGCGATGAACGGCTGTCTGCGCGACTTGTTCACGCACTTCCCGGCGAAAGACACGCGGTCGCCTGCGGCTCCCCGCTAAACGCGCCTCAGCCCTTCGCCTTCACGGTCATCGGCTTGCCGGCGGCGTCGGTCAGGCGGAAGTAGAAGTCCCAGTCTAACACGACGTCGACGCACTTGACGACCACGCGGTTCAGGCCCTTCTTGAGCGCGAGGCCCGGCACGACGTCCTGGTCGGCGGCGCTGGCGCGGCGCTCCGTCTTGTACGTATGGATAAGCTTCCCGTTGATCCAGACCTTCAGGTAGTCGTCGCTGCCGACGTAGAGCTTCGCGTCCTTGACGTCCCGGGGGCAGTCGAGCCACGCCACGGCGTAGGCCGCCGCGTGCTCGATCTGGTTGTACAGCTTGTCGAGGTTCACCTGGCCGATGCCCGCGTCGCCCTTGAAGCGGAGGGCCTTCCAGCTCGTCCCCGTGGGGGCCGGCTGCCTGCCGTCGAGACCGCCCTCGTTCGGCATGAACTCCTTGTCGGTGGCGGCCTGCTGCTGGTCGCCGCCGAAATCGGTGTCCTTGAACTCGAAGGGGCCGAGGACGAGCCAGTCCATCACGAAGCTCTGCTCGCTCAGGAAGGAGCTCGTGGCGGCCGTCGGCAGAAGGAGTTCGCTTGTGGCGGCCTTCGCCGGCGGCGCGGTCGACGGCGCCGGCTCGGGCTGGGTCGTCGTCATCCGCTCCTTGGTGATCTTCGGCGGCTGGCTCCCCTTCTGCGGCCCGCAACCGGCGGCGAGCGCAAGCGCGGCGGCCATCACCAGTACCAGAGACATCCAGGCAAGTCGTTTCATGGCATTTCCTCCCGTGTGTGCCCGTTGAGTTGAAGCGGTCTTGGCGTGACACCAGCGTAAGCCTTCGGGCATCGATGTCAAGCGATATGCGGACACGCGGTCGCCTTCAGCGCAAGGGTTTATGCCCGGCGCGCTGCCGGATGCGGTTGGCCATCTGCCAGAGGTCGCGATCGAGCGCGAGGAACTTGACGAGCGCCGCCGTGGCCACGCCGAGGCGCTCGGCGGCCTCGCTGATCTTCCCTTCATGGGCCGCCACGTAATCGAGGACCTCGGCCGCGGCCACGAGGTACGCCGGCGACCGCTGGCTGACGCGCGGCCACGCCGGATCCTGGAGCACTTGGCGCAGCAGGACCGACGGCGGGGCCTCAGGGGCATGCGCCTCGCGGACCTCAACGGCCATCGCCTTCCGCAGGCGCGCGATCGCGCGACGGCGGTTCTCATGCTGGCTGCGGCGCTCGGTGGCCGTGACCACGACGCCGGTGGGCCGATGGGTCAGCCGGACGGCCGAGTCGGTCTTGTTGCGGTGCTGGCCGCCGGGACCGCTCGAGCGGTACGTCTCGACGGTGCACTCGGCGAGAAGCTTCGAGTCGGGCGCCGTCAAAAACGCACTTCGGCACGAAGGGTTCATGGGACTCCGGCCGGCTCGGGCTCGGCAAGCCTGGGCTCTTTCGGCTTCGGCGCCGCCGCCGACAGCCGGGCGATGAGGGCTGTGACCGTCGGGTCGAGTCTGACCGCGGCATCAATGGGGATCAGCGCGGCGGACTTCGAGACCAGCCGCCACGCGCCGCCCGAGCGCCCGAGGGTCAACCCGACCTTGCCCAGGAAGCGGAGTTGCTCGCCCGCCTGGGCGATGAGCACCTCGCGGCCGTCGGGGCCTTTCATGCGGACGCCCTCGGGCATCCCGGTATGCGAGTGGGCGCCGATGATGACGTCGATGCCGGGCACCAGCTCGGCCAGCTCGACGTCCTTGAGCGCCCCGAGGTGCGACACCACGACCACCACGTCGGCCTGCTTGCGAAGCTCGGGCACCAGCTTCTCAGCCACCGTGAACGGATAATCCATTATATATAAGGCGGATGACTCGTGGTCCGCCTTCACAAGGCACAGGCCCAGGAAGGCCACGCGGACGGGGCCCGCCTGCTCGATGATGTACGGCTTGCCGATGGGCTCGCCCGTGGCGGCCACCGTGACGTTCGCGGAGAGGACGGGGAACTTCGCGCGGCGAAGCATGGCCAGGAGCACGTCCGGCCCGTCGTAGTGGTCGCCGTTGCCGGGCAGGTAGATGTCGAACTTCAGGTGATTCATGATGGCCATGTTGGCGGCGCCGAGGGTGGCCCGCGTCAGGTCGTCGCCGCGGCTGAGTTCGTCGCCGGCGTGGATGAGAAAGACGCGGGCGGCCTTCGAGGCGGCGCGCTCTTCGTCGACCAGCGTGGCGAGGCGGGCGTACCCGCCCACGCTGCGGCCCTTCAGCCTGTACGGCTCGGTCTGTCCGTGCACGTCGTTGACGTGAAGGATCGTGACGGCAACCGTTTCCGACGTCGGCGGGCCGGCCGCCGGCTCGTGCGCAACCCAGAAACAGCCCGCCACCCAGAGGCATGCCGCCAGGGCGAGAAGGACGCAGACTTTGCGCATGGGATATCCTGTGCCCTTTGGCGGCGGCTTCATCGTTTAGCCGCGCCACCGTTTAGCCCCGCCCCCGTTTAGCCCCGCCCCCGTTTAGCCCCGCCCCCGTTAGCCGCGGCCGGTACGGCCGCGATCATTGTTCGTCGCCGTACCGGCGACGGCTAAACGCCGACGACGGCTGAGCGCCGGTGCCGGCTACTTGTTGCCTGCCGCCAGCCCCGCCCCCGTCAGGTAGGTGTAGCTGTCCTCGACGGCCTGCATCATGTCGGTGGCGCACTCGTCGAGCTCGACAACGAGCCACTGGAGGACCTTCGCGTCGGCCGCCCTGACGATCGGGCCCATCTTCAGGCGCCCCTTGCCGACGGCGGTGTGCGGGTGGCGCGGGGTCAGGCAGCCGTCCTTGAGGTGCAGGATCGGGATGCGCTTCTTGTGCTCCCGGATGAACCGGGCGGCATCGACGGCGCCGAAGTTGGTCGCCCAGTACACATCGACCTGCGAGAATACATCGGGGGCGAGCTCCAGAAACCAGTCGAGGCCCAGCCGCCCCTCCACCAGGTCCATCTCCCACCAGTGATTGTGGTAGCCGAGCGAAAGGCCGGTGCCCTTGAGGAGCTGGGCCGCGGCCTGGAACTCGGCGGCCCCCTTCTTGATGCCGTCGAGGGTTCTGTAATCGTCGGGTCCCTTGCCGGTGATGATGTACTTGTAGCCGAGCGTGCCCGCGGTGTCGATCAGCTCCTGGAGATTGTCCTTCGTGGGCAGGGCCGTGTGCGACGACGAGGCCACGAGGCCCGCGCCGTCGAGCACCTTGCGGATGTCGGCGGGCGTGAACCCGTGGAGGCCGGCAAACTCCACGCCCTTGTATCCGATCGCGGCGACCTTCTTGTGAACGCCCGGGAAGTCCTTCGCGGCGGCGTCACGCACACTGTACAGTTGAATGCTCAGCGGTTTCATCCAGGTCTCCTTGTGTCCTTGCCCAACCGTCTCGTGAAAAATGACGTTGTTCCGCAACGTCGGGGGCGTATTATAGCACGCCGCCGAAGGCCGACAAGGGTTCTCGCATGGCGGGCGCCAGGGCTTGCTTGCACGTGTTTCGCGACGGCTTGATTGCGGGGTGGCATGGCCACCCAGGCATTTAGCCGCCCAGCTTGCTGGGCGCGTGTTGTTGGCACGCCGAGAACGCGCCCATCGAGATGGGCGGCTAAATGGGCGCGTGTGAGCCTGGCGCGAAATCCGGCACCACGGCCGGACAAGCCGGCCGTGGCACACGGCAATCACAGCTTGCGGAGGAAAAGCCCATGCCGAAGTACCGCGTCGCCCAGGTCGGCGCCGGCCATCGCGGGGTGACCCACATCGAGGGGTTCCTGGCCCTGCCGGACCGGTTCGAGCTGGTGGGCCTGTGCGACCTCGACGCCGAGAAGTTGAAGCGCGTCGCCGACACGCACGGCATCGCCCGCACCTGGCCGGATGCCGATGCGATGCTCGCGGCCACCCGGCCCGACGTCTTCTGCTTCGTCACGCCGCCGAACGTGCGGCTGCCGATGGTCGAGCTCGGCCTCCGCCACGGCGTGCGGGCGATCGCCTTCGAGAAGCCCATGGCCACGTCGCTCAAGGAGGCGCGGGCCATCCGCGACCTGTGCGTCTCGCGCGGCATCAAGGCGACGGTCAGCCACCAGCAGAAGTACCTCACGAGCATGCAGAAACTCAAGGCGATCGTGGACGCGGGCGAGGTTGGCCAGCCGACCGTCATCCACGCCACCTGCCAGCCGTGGCTGGCCCAGCTCGGCACCCACTACATGGATTACACGCTCTGGATCAACGGCGGGTCGCGGGCCCGGTGGGTCGTCGGCCACGTGCACGGGAAGCAGCGGCTGGCCGATTCGCACCCGTCGGCCGACTACATTCTCGGCGAGGTGCTCTTTGAAAACGGCGTGCGGGCGTACCTGGAATGCGGGTACCTCTCGCCCTCACACATGGACAAGAATCACTTCTGGGTCGACGACCGGCTGACGGTCTACGGCACGCACGGGTACGCGTGGGCCGACACCGACGGCCGGTGGAGCGCCTTCACGCGCTCCTCCGCCGGGCAGGTCCTGGGCGAGGCGGGCCAGCCGTGGGGCGCTCAGGAAAAGACCCGCCTCCAGCCGCTGTACCTGGCGGACCTGGCCGACTGGCTCGACGACGACACAAAGGTGCACCCGTGCAACGTCGAGGCGAGCTATCACGGGTACGAGATTCTCGAAGGCTTGTGCCTGAGCGCGTTGGATCATACGCGGGTCGACCTGCCCCTTGAGTCGGTCGGCGGCGGGGACCTGAACGAGCGGCTGCGGCGCGAGTTGCCCGACGTGCCCCCGCTGGCGTAGGGTGCCGCCCGGCCATTTAGCCGCCCAGCTTGCTGGGCGCGTGTTGTTGGCACGCCGAGAACGCGCCCAGCAAGCTGGGCGGCTAAATGGGCGCGCGTGGTATTGAAAGGC
>JAPLML010000334.1 GCA_026387055.1 Planctomycetota bacterium
AAATGCGGGTGGCATGCCCACAGCCTGCCCGGGTAGGCCACCTACTACTACAACGCCACTTAACCTCGTGCGCGGTGGGTCTCTCGCCACGGCGAGTCTTCGACCTGACCCACCGCGCGGCAATTGCCCCCGGGCGGCGAGATGACGGTCGCCGCGGCGACCGCGGCGGGTCGGGAGACCCGCCGCGCGAAGTGGCGTTGTAGTATTACCACGGGCGATCGAACGGGGAAGGGGCTCTATGGCCGACCTGGCGGCGCGTTTCGGCGAGGTCTTCGGCGGGTGCTTGGGTGCCTTTTTACTTCCAGGAGTGTTCGGGCCAAGGTAGACTCTCGACCGAAGCGGGTATCGCCCACGCGAGCAGGGCCTGCTGGAATCAAGGGCGGCCGACGCGGGCGCGACCTGCGACGCTTGGCTCCCGGGAGGGCAGCGCGTGATTCCGCGTATCTTCCGAGTGGAAGTTCGAAACTACAAGAGCATCGCCCAGGTTTCGGCGGCGCTTGAGCCGCTGACGGTGCTGGTGGGGCCGAACGGCTCGGGCAAGAGCAATTTCATCGACTCGCTGGCGTTTCTTCAGGAATGTCTCTCGGCGTCCATTGAGGTGGCATTCCGCAACCGTGGCGGCATTGGTGCGGTGCGCCGCCGGTCGGGCGGTCACCCTACCCATATTGGGATTCGAATCTGTCTTCATCTTGCCGAGGACCTCAGTGCCGACTACGCCTTTGAGATCGCGGCCAAGCGGACGGGGGGGTTCAGCGTCGCCCGGGAACGCTGTATGGTGAAGCCCTTCATGAAAGGAGAGTCCGCCTTCGAGGTCAGGAACGGCGTGTTTGTGAAGGAGATTCCGGGGATACGGCCCAAGGTGTCCTCGGACCGTCTGGCGCTCTATGCGGCCTCGGCCATAGAGGAATTCCGTCCGGTTTATGATTTCCTGACGGCGATGCGTTTCTACTCGGTGGTTCCGACGCGGCTGCGGGAGCTCCAGGACGCCGACCCGGGCCTGTTCCTGAAGCGCGATGGAAGCAACGCGGCCGCGGTGCTCAAGCACTTGACGGAAGACAAGGCCCAAGGGCACCGATATGACCGCCTATGCAGTCTCCTTTCGAAGGTTGTGGAGGGGCTTCGCAAGGTGGAGTACCGCGCCGTCGGGCAGAAGGAAACACTCCAGTTCCGACAGGAGGTGGGAGCCAAACACCCGTGGACTTTTGATCCGTTGAACATGTCGGACGGGACGCTGCGAGTCTTGGGACTGCTTCTGGCAGTGTATCAGCCGGGCCAGCATTCGGTCGTGGCGATTGAGGAGCCGGAAGCGACCGTGCATCCGGCCGTCACGGAGATCCTCGTCCAAGTGCTTATGGATGCATCGAACGAGCACCAGATTCTCCTTACCACGCACAGCCCGGACATTCTGGACCAGAAAGGGCTGGAGGATACTCAGATTCGCGTGGTGAGTCTGGCCAAGAGCCGCACGCAGGTCAGCCCTCTTTCCGACTCAAGCCGCAAGGCCATCCGTGAGAGACTGTATACGCCGGGGGAGCTCCTTCGGGCCGGCGAGTTGGGGCCTGACCTTAGGGCGGCCGCAAGCAGTGCAGAACCGCAGGATCTGTTCGGCCCGTTGCTTGCGTGTCCCGGCGAATCGCAATGAACGCCACCCTAGCGCCGATCGTGGAGGGCCAGGCTGAGACCGAATCGGTGCCTATCTTGATGAGGCGCATTCTCTCGCAGCTTGGTGTCCATGATGTGCAGATAGCCCGTCCATTCAGGGTGAAGCGAAACAGGGTCGTCCGAGAAGGGGAACTCGAGCGCGCCATCACGCAGGTCGTGCGCGACCGACCTCATGTGGCGGCGGTGATCGTCATCCTCGACTCGGACGATGACTGCCCCGCCGAGTTGGGGCCAAGGCTCCTCCGCCGAAGTGCGGCGGCAACCGAGAAGCCGGTAGCGGTTGTCCTTGCCCACCGCGAGTTCGAGGCGTGGTTCCTTGGCGCGAAGGAGTCCTTGCGAGGCGTGAGGGGCATACGCCGCGATGCCGAGTCTCCGCCCAACCCGGAGGGCATCCGCGGCGCGAAAGAGAGGTTGACTCAGAACATGCAAGGCCGGCGGTATCTTGAGGTTGACGACCAGCCGGCGCTGGCGCAGGCGCTCGACATCGCGCGCGCCGCGCAGCGCTGTCCCTCCTTGGATAAGCTGTTGCGCGAAACCCTGGGGCTGCTCCAGCGGATTCGCGCCGACGCCGGCGTCTAGCGCCGTTTCCGGAAAGGTCGGGCCGCTCTTGACGGCCGTGGCACCCGGCTGGAGAAGTCACAGTATCTCTCCAGGAACGGCACGAGCCCGAAGAACCGGAGCATTCTGGGCAAGGGGGCAGGGAACGTCCATGGCCGACCTGGCGGCGCGTTTCGGCGAGATCTTCGGCACGGCGGCCGCGGTGCGGGTGGTGCGCGGTCCCGGCCGGGTCAACCTCATCGGCGAGCACACGGATTACAACGGCGGCTTCGTCATGCCGATGGCGCTGGAGGCGGCCGTGCGCCTGGCCCTCGCCCCGCACGCCGAGCCTGTGGTCTCCTTGTGGTCCGAGCAG
>JAPLML010000069.1 GCA_026387055.1 Planctomycetota bacterium
GGCAGCAACCACGGTCACGCAACGGCGCGTGACCGTGCCACCCACGCTAAACACGTACGGGTCAGGAGACCCGCCGCGCACGGCAATCTCGCCCGCCGCGCACGGCAATCTCGCCCGCCGCGCACGGCAATCTCGCCCGCCACGCCATCCTCACGGGCCCATCGCCGCTTACGCCGCCGCGGGACGGCGGCGGACGCGGAACAGGTGAATCTTCATAATCACGCCGATCACCGTGATGATGAGGCCGGCCACCGGCAGGATGCCCACGAACATGCCGAGGACGCCCAGGACGATCAGCACCCACGAGATCGTGCTCTGGGTCTGGATGCTGAACGACCGGCCGCGCACGAGCCGCCGGGCCACGAGCACAACGACCACGAGGGCCGCCACGCCGCCCAGGCGCTCCAGCCCCTCGATGAGCGGACGCGAGGCGGCGCTCGCCGTCACCTCCACGTCGCCGCGCGGCGTGGCGAAGCGATACACGCGCCCGCGCAGGGGCAACTGGACGTCGAGGCTGGCCAGGCCGAAGGGGAGGACCACGGTTTCCCCCTGGCCGCCAACGGCAAGACGGCCTCTGCCTCGGTCGCGGCCTTCGCGGCCGCCCCCGCCCATGCCGATGGCCTCGAGCACACCCAGTTCGTCCTGCTGCGGCTGTGCCTGCTGCTGGGCCGCCTTCTGGTCCTGCTCGACGCGCTGATCGAGCTTCTGCTGATACCGCTGGACCTTGTCCTGGACGTTGCCGCGGCGCTGGAGCTGCTCGGCCTCCTCCTGCACCTTGCCGCCGGCCTTGCCCTTGCCGCCTTCCTCGGAGAACTTCTCGAACATCTGCTTGCCGCTGACCGTGCCGCTTGGGGCGGGCTGCTGCCCCGGCTGTCGGGCCTGCGCCTGGCCTCCGACGTCAAACTGGGACAACCGGCCCTCGGTCTGGGCCTTCGCCGCATCGGCCGGCTTGTTCTCCAGCCGATTGGCCGACAGCCAGGCGTCGTTGAAGGTTCCCTGGCCGTCGGCGGCGCGTGGAGGCTGCACCGTCTGGGCGGGCCCGTCGGCCCAGTTGCGGCCGAGCGCGGTCACCTGGTTGCGGGCCCGCGTGTTCTTCTGCGTGTTGTAGGCCTCGCGGATGAAGTCGTTGTTGTCCGTCACGGTTACCTGGCCCGTCAGGTCCTCCTGCTGCACCTCCTTCTCGGCATTCCTGAGGATCAGGTCGACGTTCGAGACGTCCGCCTGGAACGCCTTGTTCGCGTAGAGGTCCCCCGCCGAGTGCTGGGCCGACTGGATCGACTGGACGATGGTCTTGAGGTTCGACTTGGCCCGCGCCTGGGCGAACGGATTGTCGGACCGCAAGGTCTGCACCAGCCGCTCGGTCGCCTTGCCCAGGTAGACGAGTTCGCCGACCTCGAACTCGCCCTCCTCGGTCACGCGGCTCATCTTGCCGCGGAAATAGAACCAGTCGAGCTCCGGCGGCAGGTGCAGCTCCACCTGGCTGAGCTCGGCATTGATGTTCACCGCGCGGATGAGCGGGAACGCCACGCTCGTGCGCAGCGCCTCGAGCGGCTCCAGCTTCCCGCCGTACTTGAGGACCACCCAGTAGTCAAGGTCGCCCGCGGCCGTCTTGACGATGGGGATGTTCACGTGCCGCGGCCGGGCCGGGTCCTTGACGAGCGTGGGCTTGACCGGCTCGCCCGCCACGATGGCGGTCCAGAGCGCGGCCCCCTCGGGCATCTGGATTTCGAGGAACTGCTCGGTGCGGTTGTCGAGGCGGTAGACCTGCTCGGCCCGGTAAGCGCCGCTGGCGTCCATGACGAGGACGGTGGTCGCGAGGCCAATCCGCGCCTTGGCCGTCTCCACTGCGGCGCGCTCCTTCGTGCGGAACGTGAGGTGCGGCATCTCGGCCCCCGCCGCCACGAACGCCTGCGTCATGCCGCCGCGCAGGAGTCCGGCGACCGTCGCCCATTCCTTCTGCTGACGGCTGAGCGGCTCCAGGCCGTCCTTCTTCTCGACCTGGACCTCGTCGCGGCCGGCACTCTCGACGGCGGCGTAGCGGCGGTCGGTCCGGCCCGTCTCGACCTCGGGGATGGGCACGTCGTGCGCCCCGCCCGCGAGCAGCCGGTCGTTCTCCACCAGGACGCGCAGTTCGTCCATCACCTCGTCCTGGAGCTGGAGTTGGACGCGGACGCGCGACGGGTCGTCGGCCACCGGCGTGATCGTCTTCTGCCGAAGCAGCGGCACGCTGATCCGCGCGTCCTTCATCCACGCCGGCAGCAGCAGCGCGACCTCGCGGATGCCGGCGTTCTTGATCGTCCACGTCACGAGCACCGCATCTTCAATCGCACGGTCGGTGACGCGCGAGTTCGTGACCGTGAAGCACGTGACGTCGGGCTTGCGGGCCGTGAGGACGAGGCGCCCGCCGTAGTCCGGCCGCGTGTAGTGAAGCGCGAGCTGCGCCAGCGTCCGCTGGCCCGGATTGAGCCAGCCGAACGTCCGCTCCAGGAGCACCCGCTCGACGTTCAGCAGGCCGTCGGCCCGCACGTCGAACGCCGGGTCCACCTGGACCACGATGTCGCCCTGCTGGCGGTCGACGTCGAGGACTTCGAGGCGCGGCACGGCGGTTTCGAGGCCCTGCCGGTCCAGGCCGAGCTTGCCCTGGATGACGATCGCGCACTGGCCCTGGATGCCGCCCGCCAGGTAGAGGGTGAGAACCTTGCGGCCGGCCTCGCCCGCCTCGCCGGCAGGCGGGTCGGTGAGGGCCCACTCGAACGTGCCGGGGGCGAGGACCCGCTCGATCTTCAGGTCGGCCGGAACGACGAACCGCGCCCGGAAGAGCGGCCGGTTCTCAATCGTCAGGAGGACGCGCGATTCCACGTTACGCTCGCGCTCCGCGATCTTCAGCAACGTCTGGACCGCGGCCGCCACCTTCGCGGTCACCGGCTCCGACGCCAGGCGGACGACGAACGGCGTGGCGACGAAGCGGTACGCCTGGAACGGCCGGATGCCGAGCGGGCTTTCGTCGCCCGCGGCCCTGCCGGTTCCGCCCGCCGCGGTGGTCGGCAGGTCAGCCCGCGTGACCGCGTTCGTGCTGACCGTCCGCAGATCCAGGAGGGGGCTTCGGCGGATGACCAGCTCGCCGCTGTGCCGCACGGCCCCCGTGGCGCCGATGAGCGGGACGTCGAACTCGCCCGCCGCCTTGTCGGCCGGGCGCCAGATCGAGACCGTGAAGTCCTCGGCGCCCTTCGCGCGCTTGAGGAGCGTGACCTCCAGCTCCTGCCGCCCGCCGGCGGTCTTGAGCTCCCACCCGCGGACGTTCGTGCCCTCGACCTTCTCGACCGTGTAGCCCGCGGGCACCTCGACCGCGAAGAACTCGCGCTCGCCGTGGCGGAACTCCAGGTGCAGCGCCCACGCCAGCCGCAGGCTGTCTTCCTGCACGTCGAGCGTGGCCGAGGACTGGGCCGTGAGCGTGGTATCGGTCTGGCCCTCGCTGACCTTCGGCCGCCACTGGACGCTCAGGGCGCCGTCGGCGCCGAGGGCGGTGCTGATGACCTGGTCGGCCGACTTGGTTTCGTAGGTCCGGCGGTCGGGGATGCCGCCGAGGCGGATTTCCGTCCCGGCCTGCGGCACCCGCAGCGCGAGCGCCGTCGCCGGGGCGGCCGGCAGGCGCCCTTCCGTCACGCGCCATCCGCCCCGCTTCTCCAGCCGCATCCGCACCGCCACGTCGAGCCGGTGCCGGCCCTTGCCCGAGGCGTAGAGGACGACGAACGACTTGGGCGGCCGCGGCGGCTCCGGCTGAACGCTCTTGCCCTGGGCCGGCGCCTGCCCCGGCGGCTGGTTCGGCGGCGCCGCCTGCTGGCCTGCGGGCACGGGCGGCGGCAGGGCCGCCTGCGTCACGCTCAGCTTGGCGGGCGTGCCGTCGAGGTCGGCCTTCGCCAGGACGCCGCCGTCGAGCGGCAGCGGGATACTCGCATAATCGTTCGTGTATATATCAATGTCGATGTAGCCCTCGACCAGCATGTACTCGTCGCCCTTGAGCGTCGCCGAGAGCGACGCCCCCGCCAGCGCATACGGCGCGGGCGGCTTGCGCTCGCCCAGCGGCTTCTCCGGGTACGCCAGGTTCCAGAGCTCGACGTACTTGTCGTACGGCACGAGCAGCTTGTCGGCCCCCTTGATGCCCGCCTGCGTCGCGGGGTCGTACGGCAGGATGAGCGCGTCGGCCGGCACCTTGACGGGCTCCGGCGGCGGGACCACCTGGATGACGTAAGGCGCGTCGGCCGCCTGGATCGACAATGCGCACGCCCCGAACGCGGCGGCCATCAGCAGGAGCGCCGTCCCGGCGGCGGCCGCATGGGGCGTGAACAGGCGGATGAGCTTGCCCGCCGTCCATCGCACCGCCCCCACGGCCAGGTAGTACGGGACCAGCAGGCACGCCGCGTAGAACGCCCCGTTCATGACCAGCGCGAGCTCAATCGGGCCCGGGATGACCGGCACGAGCGTGGCCACCACGCCGACGCCGATGACGTAGGCCGCCTTGCGGGCGACCGGCTGCTTCGTCAGGGCCATGCCCACCAGGACGACCGCGAGCGCGAGGCCCCATGCAAGGGCGCCGAGCCGCGGTTCGTCGACGATGGTCAAGGCCAGACGCGGCTCGGAGCCGAGGCTGCGGAACTCGATCGCCACCGCATCGTGCGACTTCTCGAGGTCGATCTTGAGGCTCGAAACGCCCTCCAGCGCCCAGGCCACCTTGCGTTTCTCCAGCGGCTCCTTGGCAGGCGCCGGCTGGGTCCCCGGGGGCGGCGGTGGCGTGACCGCCGGTGGCACCGGCGTCTCGGTTGGCGCGGCCGGAGTCTTCGGGACAAGGGCCAGGGCGTCGCCGTCCTTCAAAGTTGCGCCCTCGGTGAACAGGCGGTACGCCATGTCGGGCCGCCTGTCGTCGCCTGGCTGCGGCGCGTAGCCCATGGCAGCGGGCTTCTTGGCCGGAGCAGGGCCGCCCATCGGCTTGCCGGGCCCGGCGGACTTCGGACCGGCGGTTTCCTCGGTCTTGGCCGCGGTCTCCAACCTGGATATGGCAGCGCCTCGTCGCGCCGTCGAGCGAGTGCGGCCACGGCCGGTGGATTCGTTCTGCTGAAGATCCTCCAGCGGCGCGTTCGCCTCTTCGGCGCCAGCCGGGGCACCCTCATAATGCGGCATGTCCGTGACTTCGCGTTGGCCGGCGTACTCTGCGGCAAACCGGGGCGCCATCCTCCACCCCATGCCGAGCACCAGGCCGATCGCGCCGTGATTGAAGTTCACGCCGCCGCTCGTGTGCCACAGGCCGCCGGCCACCGAGGCCAGGGCCAAGGGCGGCGGGGCCACCTGGTCGGTTGCCACGCTGCCTTCGGCCCGCACGACCTTGTAGCCGGAAGGCGTGTAGACGTGCCACACGAGGTCGGCGATGGGCACCTCCTCGCCCGCCGACTGCGGCCCGGCGTGGAGCGCGAGGCGCGGGGCCAGGACGCCCACGCCGCCCCACAGGCCCAGGGCGCCGATCGGCGTCTCATAGACCAATTGGAAATCGTGGATGGTTCCCTCGGCGCCTGCCGGGAGGCTCACCAGGAGGCTGTCGCCTTCGCGCTGCGGCTTGGTGGGCTTGCCATCCAGCGTGGCCGACCAGAGCGATGATTTCGGCGGCAGCTTCACTTCGAGGAAGAGGGCCTTCGTGCGGAGGCGGAACCGCGCCGCCGTCTGGGCCACCTTGTCGGCCGACATCACGGTCGCCAGCTCCACCTGCTGCACGATCGCCGGCGGCAGGCCGTACCCCGGATGCTGCGCGACCGCCACCTTCACCGCCGGCGGCAGGCCGAGGAAACCGTACGCGCCCAGCAGGCGCCGCCCAGGCTGGTACTCGGCGTCCACGAGCTCGCCGATGTCCACCCGGCGCGGATGCTCGGTGATGCTGACGTCGAGCTCCGGGCTCCCCTCGACCGCCACCAGGCCCGTCTGGTACGCCACGCCGTCGGCCTCGATCACGGGAAGCGGGAGGTCGCGGACCTCGGTGCCGCCGCGCCGCTGCTCGAAGTCGACCGCCAGGCGCACGGTGCCGCTCTTGCGGTCGGCCAGGAGGGCCGTCCACCGGCGCCGCTCCTTCCCCTTCTCGCCAATCTCTTCGCTCGTGTACTCCTTGATCGCCACGCCGCCAAGGCCGCGGATCGAGAGGGCCGTGGGCGTGTCCTTCGGCAGCACGAGCGCCAAGCGCCGCGTCCGCGCCTGCGTCACGTCATAGACCAGCTCGTAGTGGGCCGCCAGCGCATCGCGCTGGACGCGGAAGAAGGAGAACGTCTGGGCGGTGAGGCGCGGCAGCGTCCGCTCGACCGCGAGGCGGGCCTTGTACGGCTGGCCCTCGTAGCGGTACGCGAGGGCCGCCGAAACGCCGGCCAGGCCGTAGCGGGTCTTCTCGTTCTCATCGAGCGGCGTGAGGCGCTCGAGCGCCTCCGGCCGCACGGTCATGTCGTCCCGCGCGTCGACGGCGATCGCGCCTTCGTCGCGTGCGGCCCCCGCCACCCCGAACGTCGGGAAGTCGACGCCCGTCGAGGACCAGTCCCCCACCCACCCCTTCGGCACGTGGACGGCCGTGAAGAACACGCGCCGCTCGGTGCCCGCCGGGGCGCCCGTCGGCAGGCGGACGTGAACGCGGCCCGCCTGCCCGGCGGCGCCGTACCGTTCGAACGGAATCGCCTCGTTCGACTCGCCCGTCACGCTCGTCACGTCCCACCCGGCGGGGACGGAGAAATCGAAGGCGAAGAGCTTTTCCTCCTCCGGCACGAGGGCGAAGCCGCCGCGCATCTGGAGGCCGCCGTCCTCGAGGACCGCCAGGAGGTTCGTCGTGACGCGCAGGCTGGCCGGCGGCTTCACGAAACGCGCGGCCAGGCTGAACTCGCCCCGCGGCGCGTAGTACGCCACCACCGGCCGTATCCGGGCCGCGCCCGGCTGGGCCTCGAGCACCGTCGCCGGGAGGGCCTGGGCGAGAACGGATGTATCTATCCGAATAAGACCGTCGGCCGCAATCGCCTCGGCCTTCAGGCGGTCCTCGACCGCCAGGCACACCACCGCCACGTGGCCGGCGACGTCGAGCGGCTCGAGTTTCGGCAGGCTCCAGGCCGCCAGGTCCGGCGCCGCCCGCACCATCGAAAGGTTGAGGACGGTCGTCTCGGTGGTCTCCTCGCGCAGCTGCACCTCGAGGATCCGCCGGTCGCCCTCGGTCGCGATGGCCCACCGCGCCAGCTGCGGCGACCGCACGTCGGTCACCTCGAAGCCCGCGGGCACCGCGAACCGGAACTGGTCCACCGCCCGGTGCAGGACGGCCATCGAGACCGTGGCATGCAGGCGCTCGTAGCTCGCCGTCACCTCGT